>CAZXJG010000039.1:0-20982 GCA_964640985.1 uncultured Melioribacteraceae bacterium
ACAACCAAAAGATAGGGATATATTATTAGGAGGAGATTTTTTCTTTAAGTATAATGCTTTTTTTGATAATAAAAATAATATTTTGTACATTAATAAATATAACTGAAAATAAATCCTACACTCTGATGTTACCTGATTATTTTAAGCAAAAATTATACGTTAAAACATTTTAAGGGGTGGAACAGAATAACTTAATATTTAATAAATGTATAACCTATTATTCCACCCCATAAATACTCTAAGAGTTGTAATTCGATAACTTATTTTATTCCACCCCCTTAATCGTACTTTGCTATGATGTTGAACTTTATCAATTAAAATTTGAAAATATTTCCCGTACAAATTCGAACTCTTCATTTGTCAAGGGATTATCCGCTGCACTCAAATTAATTTTTACTTGATCCAAATTCCTAAAGCCGGGAATAACGGAACCAACAACTTTATAATGAAGCAGATACTGCAACGCGACACGGGCAAGATTTTTAATATCACTGCCGAATTTAGATTTAATTTTATTTAATGCCGGTTCCAAACGTGCAAGATATTCTGCAGTAAACTTATCCGATCTGTTACGATGATCGCCGTTTTTAAACTTCGGTGGATTTTCTTTTTTATATTTGTCTAATAACAATCCCTGCGCCAAAGGACTAAATGCAACAAAAGATAAATTATTATCTTCAAGAATTTTACGAACAGTTGAATTATCGGATAAATAGTGATCGTCAATTGCATTGGCGGAACTTTGTAAAACATCCGGTTTAACACGTGGAACTAATTTTTTAAAATCTTCTTCGCTGTAAGCCGATTGACCGATTAACCGGATTTTACCTTCTTCACGTAAACGATACATAACTTCAATTGCGTCATCAAGGTATTCATCATTATCTCCGAAATAGCCATGATGAAAATAATAAACATCAATATAATCTCTATTTAAATTTTTCAAAGACTGTTCACATTGATGACGAATATGTAAAGGTTCGTAAGCATGTTCCGCCGTTCCTTGAAACCACCCTACTTTTGTTGCAATTATAAAGTTATTTGTTCTATTTCCAAGAATCCTTGCCAGCATCCGTTCTGCTCTGCCGTTACCATATACATCGGCATTATCGAAATGGTTTACTCCTTGTTCAATAGCATAATTCACAGCTTCAGCGGCTTTATTTTCATCAACATTTGCCCACCCAATCGACTTGCCATTGTTCCAATTTAATCCCCCTAAAGTCCAGCAGCCTAAACCAATTTCAGAAACCGATATTTCACTATTGCCTAATTTTCTATATTTCATAGAATTACCTTTATTTATTGAATCAAAATTTATTTTACAAATTTTACTTAGAAAAGATTTCTAATATTTTTTTTACCGTTAAATTAAATTTTGCTATATTTACTTTCAGAACAATTGAATGAATAAAATTATTTAAAAAACTATTCATAATTATTATAAATATTGATTTTATTATAATAATTTTCTGAGTAAATTTTCACTGAAAATAATTTTAAATTTAAATAATATTTGTTAATATTAGAATTGTATTCTTAATTATTTTTTTATAAAAAAAATTATACTCAATAATATGAGCATTTATTAATATTTTAAAGGTTGTAATAATTTTATTATTTTTTTACTTAAAATTTTAATAATTATTCCGATAATAGAACATAAAATTAGGAAATCTTAAAATGGCCGAATCAGGGGAAAAACCAAAATTACTTATTGTAGAAGATGATTTTGAAAATCAAAAATTTCTTCAAATTTTTCTAAAAAGAAAATTTGAACTTAGAACCTGTGATTCTGAAGATACATTTTATGAAAACATAAATAGAGAAAAATTTGATATTATATTAATGGATATTTCGCTGCGAGGCAAAAAAGACGGCTTACAGTTAACAAAAGAACTCAGAGAAAACCCAAAATATAAAGACTTACCAATTGTCGGGCTTTCCGCCCATGCATTTCAACGCGATAAAGATAACGCTTATAGTGCAGGGATTGATGTGTTTTTAACTAAACCTGTGATGAACGATGTTCTAATGGATACTTTGGTAAAAACATTGGAAGAGAAAACCGGAATTAAGGCATAAAAAATTTTTGCTTTAATTCTTGATTTTAAAATTCAATTCAAGCAGCTTCATTCAAATATGAAACTATTTTAACCTTCCAACGTCTTAAAATTAGTAAATTAAATATATTAACATGAGGTTTTAAGATGAAAAAATTAATGTTTATAATTTTAGCTTCTTTTGTTTTTCAGAGTGTTTTAACAAATCGCTTAAATGCCCAAACACTTATAAGTTGGAACAACGAACATCCTTCTTTTAATTTTTTTCGGGGTTCATCTCCTTTTATTGAATTTAATTTAGGAATGAGTAAACCAAATCATAAACTGTTAAACTCTACATTTGCCAACACCGGTTTGGCAGAGCTTAAACTTGGTTACCAAAAAATTGATTCGTCTGATGCAAATAATATTTTAAGAATTTCAAATAAATTTATTTTTGTCTCAAATATTTCCACAAATTTATCAACCGAAAAATCGTCAAGAGAATTAAAATCCAACTTATGGCGTTTTGGTATCGGACAAAGAGAAGGTTACGGTTATAAAAGCGGTAGTGTTACAATTTTTCCTTATTATCAATATGCTTTTGTTTGGTCCCAGCCAAAGTTGAATACGCCTGATAAGGCTAAATTCAAAAAAGATTATTTAATAATCGATAGAATTAATAACAACATCCGGTTCGGGACATCAACCGAAGGTGGTATAACAATAGGATTCGGAAAACTTTTATCTTTAGATGTCTCTTATGAAACTTCCGTTATTTTTCCGCGTTATTTATTTTTTAAACAATCCGGAAGTCTTTTAACGGAAGCAGCAGGACAAGCTTTACTCAATAACTTTATCAATAATGTAATTAAATCCTCGCCGGCAGCCGGACCAATAGTTTACTTCGTATTAAAAAATGCATTGTCGTATGCTTTTTATTCATTAAAGCGGGACAAAATGAATTGGCCGTTCTCTTCGGAAGCACCGTTAACTTATAAAACATTTAAAGTCGGATTAATGTTTACATTTTAACCGTTATTATTTAACGGTTTTCATTACTTCCGTTTCGGTCTGTATAAATGGGTGCTTTGACCAAAAAACACTTCGGCAGATTCCATTATAGTTTCCGACAAAGTCGGATGCGGATGAATTGTAAGAGCAATGTCTTTTGCCGTAGCTGCCATTTCAACGGCAAGTGTTCCCTCGCCGATTAATTCCCCGGCACCGGTGCCGACAATACCCATACCGAGAATTCTTTCAGTATGGGGTTCAATAATCAATTTTGTTAAACCGTCATTTCTATCCAATGTAGCCGCCCTGCCGCTTGCAGGCCAAGGGAAACGAACAACTTCAACTTTAATGTTCTTTCGTTTAGCTTCGGTTTCGGTTAAACCGCTCCAAGCTAATTCAGGATCGGTAAATACAACCGCCGGAATTGCCGCCGGCTCAAATACCGTTTTATATCCGGCAATCGACTCAACAGCGGCTTTCCCTTCTGCCGAAGCCTTATGAGCAAGCATTACACCGCCTACAACATCTCCAATCGCATAAATCGAAGGGTCATCCGTTTGCCGTTTTTTATCTACTTTTATAAAACCTCGTTCATCAATATTTATTTTTGTATTTTCTAAACCAAGTCCCGCGGTTACCGGGGTTCTCCCGACGGAAATAAGGACTTTATCGAATATTTGCTCGGAAGCTTCGATTTTATCACCTTCAAAAATAACTTTAATTCCGTTTTTTACTTCCGTTAATTCCGTTACTTTTGCATTGAGGTAAACAGCTTCTAATTTTGATTTTATACTTTTTGTAAGAATGTTTACAAGATCTTTATCCGCCCCGGGAAGTAAATTGGGCATCATTTCAACAACAGTAACTTTGCTGCCCAAAGCAGAATAAACAGTAGCCATTTCCAAACCTATGTAACCGCCGCCGATTATTAAAAATCTTTTTGGAATATCTCTTAAATTCAATGCACCTGTCGAGTCTAATACTAAAGGTGAATCTATTGATAAGCTTGGAATTTTTACCGGCAAAGAACCGGTAGCAATTATTGCTTTTTCAAATTTCAGTTCTTTAACTGTTCCGTCAATGCTTTTTATTGTAAGCAAATTGGAATTTAGAAATGAAGCTGTGCCTTGAATGTAATTTATTTTCCTTTGTTTTGAAAGAATACCGAGACCATTGGTAAGTTTGGAAACCACACTTTCTTTCCACAATTGCAGTTTATTTAAATCGATTTCAGGTTGTGCGAAATTTAATCCCCATTTTGCAGCTTCTTTGGTTTCATTTAATAATTTAGCAGCATGCAGCAATGCTTTTGACGGTATACAACCGCGGTATAAACAAACTCCACCAGGATTTTTTTCGCGGTCAATTAAAGTTACATTCATTCCCAAATCGGCTGCTAAAAACGCAGCGGCATAACCTCCGGGTCCTCCGCCGATAATTGCTAATTCCATTTTGTCGTTCATTTGTTCCCTTTTAATTTAATTTCAATTTTTAATAAAAAATTTATGCTCTGCCTAATAGCCGAACATTTTATCATGTTATTAATTTTTTATCCTTGAAGACTCAATAAAAAAGGGTTCTCCAACGCATCAGATATCCAGCGAATAAACCGTACGGCATCAGCTCCGTCAATTATTCGATGGTCGTACGATAATGACAGAGGCAGCATCAAACGCGTTTGAAAATTTCCATTGATGTAAACCTGCTCGTATGAACCGCGTGAAACTCCGAGAATGGCAACTTCCGGAGAATTAATTATCGGAGTAAAATATGTTCCGCCAATTCCACCTAAATTGCTGATAGTGAAACATCCGCCCTGCATATCTTCAAGACTTAATTTTTTATCGCGTGCTTTTACGGATATTTCATTTAACTCAACGGAAAGTTCAACGATATTTTTTTTATCAACATCCCGGATAACAGGTACTAATAAACCTCTATCCGTATCAACTGCAATTCCAATGTTATAATATTTTTTATAAATTATTTCGGATTTATCAACATTAATACTCGAGTTAAACTGTGGAAAAATTTTCAATGCAGATGCAACAATTTTCAGTAATATTGCAGTAATTGTAAGTTTACCACCGGAATTATCAGTTAAGTACACAAACTTTTTTCTGCTTTTTTCAATTTCCGTTATATCGGCTTTATCAAATTGGGTAACGTGCGGAATTGTTGACCATGCAAAAGATAAATGCTGTGCGGTTTTCTTGCGAATATTACTCATCGGTTTTCGATCAACGTCGCCCCATTTTGTAAAATCCGGAAACGGTTCTGCATTTATACCAAAGGCTGCTGCCTGCAAAGGTCCTTTAGAAAGCGTTTCATTGAGCTTTTTAGCATACATTTTCACATCGTTCATAGAAATTCTTCCGCCGGGTCCGGAGCCGGGAATTAAATTTATATTAATTCCAATTTCCCGCGCAAATCTTCTTACCGACGGAGCAGCAGGTGCAATTTTATCCGGTAAATCTATTTTTTGTTCCGCAGCCGGAATGGTTTTTTCTTTTTTTATTTGAACCGGTGTTTGAATTCCATTATCTTTTACCGGTTCTAAATTTACTTCTTTATCCTTCTTAAGGTTATTTTTCTTAACTTCATTTTCTTTACTTTCAATAATAAAAAGCACTTCCCCTACTTTTGCTTTCGTACCCTCTTTAACTCGAACTTCTTTTATAATTCCCGAAACTTCAGACGGTACTTCCACTGTTGCTTTATCGGTTTCTATTTCAATAAGAACCTGGTCAACTTTAATTTCATCACCCGGTTTAATTAGAACTTTAACAACATCGGCGGAATCAATATTTTCACCTAATTCAGGTAATTTAATTTCTTTAATCATTTTTAACTCAATTTATTTCAAATTTATAAATTTGTTTAGAGAGTGGAATAAAATAAGTTATCTAATTACAATCTCTAAATAACAGTTACTTATTCTTGTATTATATGCAAGTTATTCTATTCCACCCCCTTAATAATTATTTTATGAAGCTATGCAAACATCGGATTAATCCTTTGCGTGTCGATTTTTAATTCTTTAACGGCATGTTTTAATACATCCGATTTAACTTTGTTTTCTTTAAATAAAGAATAAAGTGTTGTATAAACAATATGTCCGGCATCAATTTCGAAAAAATCACGAAGCGATTCCCTCGTTTCACTGCGGCCGAAACCAAATGTACCAAGACTGTATAAATGACCCGGTAACCATTTGGAAATTGAATCCGGAAGTATTTGCAAATAATCCAACGCAGCAACAAAAACTCCTTTTTCATTTTTTGTAATTTCAGCAACGTAGGGTACTTTTTGTTTTTTAGTCGGATTAAACATATTCCATCGTTCAATATCAAGAGCATTTAAATGAAGTTCTTTATAACTTGTTACACTCCAAACATCAGTTGAAATCTTATATTTATTTTCAAGAATTTCCTGTGCTTTTAAGGCTTCGTTCAAAATTGTACCGCTGCCGAGTAAATGCGCCTTTATTCTCAAGCCTTTTTTATCCGATGCCTTATATTTATACATCCCTTTGAGAATCCCTTCTTTTATCCCCTTCGGCATTTCAGGCTGCATGTAGTTTTCATTCATCACCGTGATATAATAGAAAACATTTTCTTGTTTTTCATACATTCTATAAATCCCTTCACGGATAATTACCGATAGTTCATAAGCAAAAGCCGGATCATAAGTTTTTAATGTCGGGATAGGATAAGCCAATAAATGACTTTGTCCATCTTGATGCTGCAAACCTTCGCCGGCAAGTGTTGTTCTTCCTGAAGTTCCTCCAATAAGAAATCCTTTTGTTCTTATATCGGCGGCTGCCCAAGATAAATCACCAATTCTTTGAAAGCCGAACATCGAATAATAAATAAAAAATGGAATTGTGTTGATACCGTGTGTTGCATAAGCCGTACCGGCAGCAATAAACGAAGACATCGAACCGGCCTCGGTAATACCTTCTTCGAGAATCTGCCCGTCAGTTGCTTCTTTATAATAAAGAAGACTGTCTTTATCCACAGGTTCATAAAGCTGCCCTACATGAGAATAAATTCCCACCTGCCTGAATAATGCTTCCAAACCAAATGTACGAGCTTCGTCGGGTACAATCGGGACAATTAATTTTCCAACCTCTTTATCTTTAAGCAATTTTGAAAGAATTCTAACAAACACCATCGTAGTAGAAACCTTTCTATCGCCTGTTCCTTTGTAAAATTCCTCAAAAAGTTCTTCCGACGGCGTTTGAATGGGAAGATTTTTAACAATCCGTTTAGGAATATAGCCGCCCAATTTTGCTCTTCTTTGTTTTAAATAAGTAATTTCAGCAGAATCTTCCGAAGGACGGAAAAAA
The DNA here is from genome assembly GCA_964640985.1 of uncultured Melioribacteraceae bacterium. Lineage (GTDB taxonomy): Bacteria > Bacteroidota > Ignavibacteria > Ignavibacteriales > Melioribacteraceae > CAZXJG01. The sequence continues at coordinate 7,408 of CAZXJG010000039.1, forward strand.
GGTGCTTCTGCAATTTCATTATCGGAAATCGGGATACCGAAACGGGTTCTGAAATGTTTTAATTCTTCTTCATTTAATTTTTTCTGCTGATGAGTAATATTTTTCCCTTCGCCGGCTTCACCTAATCCATAACCTTTTACGGTTTTAGCCAAAATAGCGGTCGGCTTTCCGGTATATTCGACGGCGGCTTTGAAAGCGGCATAAACTTTTTCAGGATCATGCCCGCCCCGCTTCATTTTTTCCAAATGCTCATTAGACAGATGTTCAACCAACTTAAGTAATTCGGGATATTTCCCGAAGAAATGTTTACGTATATATTCACCGTTTTCAACAGTATATTTTTGCGATTCTCCGTCAACTATTTCGTTCATTCTTTTTATCAGCAAACCGGAATTATCTTTTTCAAGAAGTTCATCCCAGTCGCTGCCCCAAATTACTTTTATAACATTCCAGCCGGCACCTTTAAAAACAGCTTCCAATTCTTGAATTATATTTCCGTTACCTCTAACAGGTCCGTCCAACCGCTGCAAATTACAATTAATAACAAATATCAGATTATCCAATTTTTCACGGGCGGCAAGAGAAATTGCACCAAGCGATTCAGGTTCATCCGTTTCACCATCGCCGAGAAAAGCCCATACTTTACCGGAATTTTTCTTTTTTAAACCGCGGTCTTCCAAATATCTGTTAAAACGTGCTTGATAGATCGACATAATCGGACCTAACCCCATTGATACGGTTGGGAATTCCCAAAAATTGGGCATAAGCCACGGATGCGGATAAGAAGAAAGTCCGCCTCCTTCATTTAATTCCCGCCGGAAATTTTCCAATTGTTTTTTTGAAATTCTTCCTTCCAAAAATGCCCTTGCATAAATTCCGGGCGCGCCATGACCTTGAAAATAAATTATATCGCCGTCATAATTGTGATCTTTCCCCTGGAAAAAATGATTAAATCCGATTTCATAAAGAGTGGCTGAAGAAGCAAAAGTTGATATGTGTCCGCCAATGCCGGGAGTTTGTCTATTTGCTCTTACAACCATTGCCATTGCGTTCCAGCGAATTAAACTCTTAATTCTTCTTTCAATTTCACGACCGCCGGGAAACGGTGTTTGCTTCGATTTTGGAATTGTATTTGTATGCGGAGTATTCGCAGCAAAAGGTAAATCAACTCCCTTTTTGTGCGCATAGTTATCCAATTCTTTCAAAAGTTCTTTTACCCTCTCTGCACCACTTTCTTGAAATACATATTCTAAAGATTCAAGCCATTCTTGGATTTCCAATTCATCAATTTCTTTTTGTTGAATATTTTTATCATTTCCCATAGTTAAACCTTTTTTTAAATTTCCCTATATAAATTAAAAGCAAACATTATATCTTTTTATATTTTAAGTTACGTTTTTTTAAAGAAAAATCATATACTAAAAGATTTGTATAAAGACTAACTTATCTTATTTAAGATTTTATTCATTAATTCACGTATTAAATAAAGGATATTATATCTTAATAGGTTGATAAATCGAAGTAGCAATAATTAGAGTATTGTTAACGCTATTTTTATATGATTGCTTGTTAGACTGCATTATATTTCTCGGTTGTTGAGGAATGGTTCTCGACATCATGGGATTATATATTATTTCTTTTTTTCTTAGTTCACTAAGTAAATCTCTAATTTTATTTTTCTTTTGAGTTTCATTCATACAATCGGGTAATTTCTCCCAAAGTAGTCCATCTGCATCAGAAGGTTTTGAACCAAGGACAATTCCTTTTTGAACTGATTTTAATTTTGGCATGAATTCTTCTGTATCTAAGTCATACATCAAATATATTTTATCAAAATCTGTAGTAAGTTTTCCTTTTAAATAATTTGTAATAAATTTATCGGAAATTTCCTGCCAGGTAACTTTTGTTTTAATCTCAATAGGCAAACGGTATTTTTGTCTTAAAAATTTTGAATATGCTTCCTCAGTTTTCCCTTCACAAAAAACAAAGTAAGTAGAATTAATTTTTCTACCCTGAGATTTTCTATGCATCCTACTCATTTATCAGCTCTTTAATATTTTCTAAAGAGTCATCTAAAAATGGAACTGCATCAAATCTGCCTTGCAGATAGGCTTTTTCAACATCCATTGTATCTCTAAAATCATTAAAATCATAAAGAGAATATAAATCCGTAGAAGCATCGTCTTTTTTATTGACAAAGAATATTTGGTCTTTCCTTAATTTATTCAAGTTAAGTAATTTAGTGTTGTGAGTGGAATATATTAGCTGCGCTTGCCTGCTCGCATTAAATACTCCGATAATATATTCAATTATGCTGTTGTGCAAACTGCTTTCAATCTCATCGATAATTAAGATTTTATTGTTTTTAATAATATCAAGTATTGTCAGCATTATAAAAAACAGCTTTTTTGTACCGGCTGATTCTTCTGTATTAAAATCAAAAGGTGTTTGTGGGGAAGATTTATGATAAGCAGTGATTCTTAAAAACTCTTTTTCAACATCTTCAACAGATATTTGATTATTTGTAAAGTCAGTTTTATAATTTTTCACTTTATGTAATTCCTTTTTTATTTTAATATCAATAATATCGCTATCAGCCATTTTTAAAGCTTGTAACAAAGGTTCTTTATTTTCTTTGAATAAAATTTCCACTGAACGAGCATTGAAACCGACATATCCTAGGATGAAAGTGTTATTGAAATAGTTAAATATTTCTTTTCCAACGGTTCTATCCATTTGGCTTGCACGGGAAATATACAGTGTTTTACGCGATGTGTTTTCAGCCACATCCATAGGTCTTTTAATAACAGTACCAAAAGAATATATTCCTTTTTTAGCCTTACCTCGCTGTTCGTCTCTTGTAAAAATTTTAGCCCTACGTCCTTTGGGATAATAATACAAACTTTCGGTTATTATTTCTGTACGGGTCAAAGAAAAAGAATATTCATACTCTACATTATTGCTTACAAAACGGATAAAATAAGTACTTGGCTTTTGGGGATAACCTTTAAATTTAAATGGTTGAAAATTAAAAACAGCATTTTCGTTATGCAGGTGTGAGATAAATACCATAGTATTACAAAAGCGAATAGCTTTGATAATATTGCTTTTCCCGGAAGCATTTGCCCCGTATAAAGCAACCGTTTTTAGTACTCTTGTTTTACCGAAATTAAACACATTGTTCTTCAATGCTTTGGATTTTTGTGTATTAATATTTCCGGCTCTTAAATCGAGAGAGATTTCGTCTTTCATTGAATAAAAATTACTCAAGCGTATTTCTAATACCATTTTATCTTCCTTATTTGTAAAATATTTACAAATATCGCAATTAAAACCGCATTATGCAAGTTTTATTTTTATAGTTAAATTTAGTTGCCATAATTTAATTATCCATTGTCAATTCTCAATTACCTTTACTTTTCCAGTTATTACTTCCGAAATTAGTGCTGTTTTATATTCTTTAAGCAGTTTAATTAACTCTTTTGCTTTTTCTGCTTTGGTGTTTATTCGAACTGTTTCTGTTTCGATGTATTGGACTATTTCGGTCTGTTCTTTAATTGGACTGTATATAATTCCTCTAATTCCGATTTGCCGGATAATGACGTCTTTTCCCCCGCCATAGACGGAAGCGGAAATAAGTGGATTGGGAACTACTAATGGCGGATTGGCGGTTTATAATAAAGGGGGTGTGGTTTCGGTAAAAGAAAACGGAAACAATGTTTCTCCGTCAAAATATTTACTCTATCAAAACTATCCAAATCCGTTTAACCCGAGTACAACAATAAGCTATTCAATATCCAAAAGTGGTTTTGTGCAGTTAAGAGTATATGATATGCTGGGGCAAGAGGTTGCAAATTTAGTTAACAAAAAACAATCAGCCGGTAATTACAAAATAGAGTTTAATGCTTCATCACTAACAAGTGGAGTTTATTTTTACAGGATACAAGCGGGAAATTTTGTGGAAACGAAGAAACTAATCGTACTAAAATAATACTTAACGTTATAAAGGCTTCATCTCGAAGCCCCGATAAAATGCATCGGGGTCGTCCCAAAGGGGATGACTATGCCGGTGGTATTTTTAAGTTTGGTTTTGCAAAGTAAAATTGTAGCTAAACAGTATAATGTTAAATAAATTTTTAAATAATTTTCGGCAGTAGCTTTTTTCCGAAGGAATTTCTATGGAACAATTCGGCATCGCAGTTAAAGGCGGACCCCGATAAAAATCATCGGGACAAGCTCGGTGAAAAGCCACGCCGTTATATGGCAAAATTTCTACTTGACACAATTATTTAAATGAACTATATTTGGTCTAAAAAAGGACTTGATTATGAAACTGAGTGAATCTGTAAAATCAATAAGTTATCTCAAAGCCAATGCTGCTAATTTAACAACTATTAAATAAAACTGACATTACCTTTACCTGCACGAACATAAATGATATTTCCGTCAAAATCCAAATCTTAAACCTGAAGACGGATACATTCCATCACACATAGTCCGCTGCCATATAAGATATTTGCCATTAACAAATGAACTCCTTTCATTTGGCTTAATACATACTTGACTTCGTTTTGAGTTATTACTACATGATATTGTTTTTGCCGTTTTGCTCTGATATGGCTAACAGTTTTAAATTTTGATTTGCTTGACATTCATAATAAAAGCCTTTAGTTTCCATAATATAAGGGTAATATGTGGGAAATGGTGTACATATTAACAATGTTATATTTCCAATATTTCTATAGCAAATAATGGTAGAATAAAATCAAATGATCAAGTTTCCAAGATACATCCATTTAATTATTATTTGTCTTTTTGCGGTTTCGCTTATTCTAAATTTCTTTAATTTTTCAGTGTATTCCCCATCTTTTACAGCGGTATTAAAAGAATACTTTAATAATATTTTTTCAGTTGTTTTAGGGTTCTATTTATCTGGTTGGCTGGCAGTTACATTTTATAACAATCAGGTTAAACGAAAATTAATTAAAAATAAAAATATAGTTACTTCGTACTTAAAATATTTAAATAATAATTTGAAAAAAGTGAGTGTATCCGATTTATCAAAAAGTATAGAAATGGGTTATTTGGATTTTCAGTTTTTACATGATATTCTTGATTTGGGTGAAGATGAAACTAATCAAATATATTTTAAACTAATTGGTTATTTAAATTTTTTAGAAAAAATATATTATGAAATTTTAAATTCTCATTTGATAAATCCAACTGCTAACCCAATTAGATGTGATCAAACAAAAATTGTTAACGAAACAATTAATTATATAAAAGATGAAATTAAGAAACTTAATTCAAAACTTAGTTCAAATCCTGAATAATTATGAAGGTGATATAACGTTATAAAGAATTCATACCGAATCCGGCGGATAGCCGGACTGAGGGGTATAATCCTGTGTTCTCCACTTAAAAAGAAGCGGGTTCTAAGGATGAGATCGGCATATTGTATATTGTTTGGAATCTCAATAAAAAGTAATGCGATTGATTATTGCTGTGTACATCATATACTTCCGATTTGTTTATAAATTGTGTTTGTTAGATTTATCGGGAATATATACCTTTGTAACAAAAGTAAACATTGTTTTTGATAATTCAGGTTAACTTGAGGAATCTGCCGCTTGGCGGCTTAGTTCAACCAACCGTTAGATGAAAACAATAAAAAAAAGAGTAAGGATACATATTACCATTACTAACACCTATTAAAAATTTCTTGTATTTTGAGCACCAAAAAGGTATCTTAAATATGGAGATGAAAACAATGAAGAAAAATAATTATCAGTTACCTATTTTAATTGAAAAGGATGAAGACGGTTTTTACGTAGTAGAATGTCCGGTCTTTAGCGGCTGCTATACTCAAGGCAAAACTATGGATGAAGCATTAAAAAACATTAGAGAAGTCATTACTTTATGTCTGGAAGAAAAAGAAAATAAGGAAGCTCTAAAGAATTTTCATCCTCAAGAATTAATGTTTTCTACCCTATCCTATGCCTAAGTTACCCTTAATATCCGCCAAAGAAGCAATAAAAGCATTTGAAAAACTCAACTACCAAATTATACGCCAACGCGGCAGTCATATCAGAATGCGTAATTCGAACGAAAAAGCTAAAGCTCCCTTAACTATTCCAAATCATAAAACTTTAGGTAAAGGCTTGTTACGTAAGCTATTGAGAGATGCCGAATTAACAACAGAAGAGTTTTTAAAATTATTGAAATAAAAAAATATAGCAAAACAATCCGGCAGATTTTGCTCTACCACTTTGCGCCTGCCCGCCGACTTTCCGGAGGAGTTTAATTCAATCGGCTTTTTTACCCGAATGCGTTTTTAGTGTCGTATTATTCAAGTTTTTGGGTTTGGTGAAAAAATCAACAAGGAAACGAACCGGTTTATCCGTTTCCTTGTTTTGGAATTATTTTTTTAACTTTAGCAGTCCGTAATAATAAATCCGGCTTGTTTTTCAAGCAGATTTACCATTTAGACTCCGCTATTTCAGACCGCGATACTTTAACATCGGCTCGATCCTTGGATCATGCCCGGTAAAATCACGAAACATCTTAGTATAATCTTCAGTAGCACCTCGCGAAAGTATCATGTTACGGAAACGGTCACCGTTCTCACGGGTTAGTCCGCCATGACTCAAAAACCAGTCGTATGCATCATCATCAAGCATTTCCGACCATAGATAAGCATAATAACCGGCGGCATATCCCCATTTCCAGATATGTGTAAAGTAACTCGATCGATAACGCGGCGGTACCTGCGGAATATATAAATGATCTTTCTTCAGGCTGGCAGTTTCAAACTTATCTGCATTTTGTATTGGTGCGCTTGCAGGCAGCGTATGCCATGCCATATCGAGATCAGCAGCTTCAATTATTTCAGTAAAATCATATCCCTGATTGAAATTGGCAGCCTTTTTAATCTTTTCAACAAGTTCCTGCGGCATAGGTTTTCCGGTCTTATAGTTTAAAGCATAATGTTCTAATATCTTTGGATAAAGTGCCCAATGCTCGTTAAACTGGGAAGGGAATTCGACAAAATCACGCGGCACGTTAGTTCCGGAAAGACTTGGATATTCCTCATCGGCAAACATTCCATGCAGTGCATGTCCGAATTCATGAAACATAGTTGTTACATCATCATAGCTTAACAATGCCGGCTTCCCGGGTGCAGGTTTGGTAAAGTTGCAAACATTGTAAATTACCGGTTTTGTACCGAGCAGTTTGGACTGCTGTACAAAGTTATCCATCCAGGCTCCTCCACTTTTATTATCCCGTTTAAAATAATCCGCATAAAAAAGTGCCAATGGTGAGCCGTCTTTGTCATATACTTCGAAGACACGCACATCCTTCCGGTAAACAGGAATATCGTGGAGCTCCTTAAAGGTCAGTCCGTATAGCTCATGGGCTTCATAAAAGAGACCTTTCTTAAGCACATTATCAAGCACAAAGTAAGGCTTGATTTGGGAATCATCCAAATTGAAACGAGCTTTACGAAGCTTTTCGGCATAATAATTCCAGTTCCATGGTTCCAGCTTAAAATGTTTACCTGATTTATCAATAAAAGCTTGGATATTTGCAGCTTCTTTTTGTTCATTGGCAATTGTAGCAGGAACCATTCCGGCAAGAAATTTTTCCACAGCTTCCGGTGTTTTAGCCATTTGATTTTTGAGCCTCCATGCTGCATAGTTCGGAAAACCCAATAGCCCGGCTTTCTCCGCACGGATTTTCGCAATACGTTCTATAACGGAACGGGTATCGTTTGCATCATTGCGTTCGCACCGGTTCCAAGAATTTTCAAACAGTTTTTTACGTATTTCCCTGTTTTGTAAAGATTGCAGATCAGGTTGCTGTGTAGTATTCTGTAATGGAATTAACCATTTCCCTTTAAGTCCGCGAGAAGCTGCCGCTTGAGATGCTGCGTCGAGTTCTGCGGGAGAAAGTCCGATTAGTTCCGATTTGTTGCTAACAACTAATGCCCCTGCCTTAGTGGCTGCCAATAATTTGTTAGTAAATTTAGCTACGAGCGTTGCCTCTTCTTCATTCAACTTTTTCAGTTTGGTTTTATCTGCTGTAGATAGATTTGCACCGGCATGTACAAACTTCTTGTAATAGTATGAAACAAGCCGCAGTGACTCATGGTCGAGTTTTAGCCGGCTGCGTTTCCTATAAATTGATTCAACTCTTTTAAACAGTTTTGTATTTAGGAAAATCGCATCATTGTGAGCGGCAAGCCTGGGTGCTTCTTCCTGCTGCACCTTTTGCAATACCGAGTCTGTATTAGCACTCGTTACAGCGTTAAAAACCAATGAAACACGTGTTAATAACCGACCGCTTTTTTCCAGAACAACAAGAGTATTTTCAAATGTAGGTGGTGCGGGATTATCTGCAATTTTTTTTATTTCGGCAAGCTGCTGTTTCATTCCAAGTTCGATAGCCGGTTTATAATCACTGTCCTTAATCTTATCAAACGGCGGTGCTTGGAAAGGAAGCTTACTTGGTGTGAAGAAGGGATTATTATGGATAACTGCCGAAGTATCCCCTGCTGTATTATTATTTGTTGCTGCCATAATAATTGATCCAATACCAAAAAATAGGATGTAGATAAAAGTTTTGTTAAAAATTCGAATCATGTTAAATATTCCTCATGTTGGTTTAATTTTAGAAGCCTGTATAAGCAAATACCGGATTGTGAAAAGACCGAACTAATCATATCCGCCATTTCTGGAGAAATGAACTTATAATTCCGATAATTGAAACTGAATCACTATCCGGATTTCATCAAGCCTTTTTATTATAGTATGAAATATAATAATAATTCTGTTACTTTTTTTATGACTCAATTCGCCTATATATCCAAAACTGCTGCTTCTGACCCGGTTTAATATCCTTCGGCTGTCGAGGAAGGGTCATCTACATCATGATAACAAATTTCGGCCGCAGTACCTGTTTGTTTGAAAATATGTTTTGATACAATTGTAACCGAATTGTAATATCTCGATTATATATTAAACATCAAAATTAAATTCCATTAATTGAAATGGGATACAAAATGAAAAAAATGGTACTATTATTTGTAACGCTACTAATAACGACATCCATAATTTTTTTACAGAACAAATTACAAACTAATTTTTAGAATTTTCAAAATAGATAGTTAAAGAAAAGACGGCAAGAAAATATGTTAGAAAAATCATTCATGAATAAGAAAATACAATACAAAAGATTTTTTCAGTTAACCAGTATTGTAACCGACTTTTTCCCGGTGTCGGGCGCGCATGTTCTTGATTCCGTGTTGATGAAACTATTGGGGAATAATATTTTAATTAAAATTTCTTTTACGGCAAGCGAAAAAACGGATTAAGAAGGCAAAAAGATTCAATCGATTTCTTGTTACCGGCGATATGAATATAGGCGATGCAATTATAGTTTCGAGTGGAGTTGCAGCTCTTAGAGAAATTTTCCCAAATGCCGAAATAGACCTTGTAATAAAAAGATCTATGGAGTATCTCCTTGGAGGTAACCCCGACATTTCAAATTTATATTCTATTTATGTTGGTTCACCTTTCCCAACTGAAAATGATTTATTTGAACTATCAAAACTTGCCGATAGCAAAGAATATGATTTAATTATTAATTTTAGTCCTATGGTTGAAAATAAAATATTTGGTAAAAAAAATATTATCAATTTTTCTTTGATGGCTGCAGAATTAGTAAAAAATGAAAATATTGAATATTCAATAAATAATATTTCGTTTCAAACCTACAAATTTATTGGAGACATATTCCGCGATTTTGTACCTACCGGTTTTGGTAATAGTTTCAAAGGTCCAAATATATATCTTTCAGATGATGCAATAGAAAACGCCGAAACTTTTTTATTAAACCATGGAATTTTTTTTGATTATCCGATTATAATGTTCAATCCCGAAACAAGTTCGAAATTTACAAGAATACCTTTAGATATCCAGATTAATCTATTGAAAAAATTAACTGATCTTCAGTGTACCATCTTATTGGGTGCAGGATACATTGAAAGAGATCTCGGGCAAAATCTTTTAAACTCTTTATCACCTGATAAAAGGGAAAAGATTATTCTTGTACCTGCCACATTAAAACTTGATGTTTATACAGCGCTTATAGATTTTGTTGATGTATATATAACCGGTAATACCGGTCCGCTCCATCTCGCAGCAGCACATAAATTCTCGCGCAGTAATAGCAATAGCTTGAGGAACAAGACAGCAGTATTTTCTATATTCGGCAGTACCCCGTCGCGAATTTATGGCTACGATTCAAAAACACCGGGCTTTTTTGCCGCAAACCAGGATGCCCCTTCAAGGGTCTTTATCGCTAAAAGTCCGTGCAGAAACATTACATGTATTAATAAATCAGCAAAGACTTGCAGTAAAGTACAATGCTTTCAATCGCTTGATCTGAATAAAATCGTTTCTGAAGTCGTAAATTATATCGAGACTGTTCAAAAATATCACAGAGAAAACAGCAGGATTTTCTTACAAAACATAAAACAATTTTTCACCCTGAAATTAAAACAATGAATACTTTTTTGTTTATATTTTTGACATACATTATGGGATTCATAACAGCTATTCCAATCGGTGCAACACAAATTGAAATTGCCAAACGTTCTTTAAATAATCAACTGCGAACTGCGTATATGGTTGTTGCCGGTTCGGTTAGTTCGGATGTAATATATGGCTTTATCGCATTATTTGGAGTTGCGCCTTTTTTTTAAAACAAAATGGTCATAGCGATTTTTGGTTTAGTAGCAACTGTAATTCTGTGGCTGTTGGCTTTCTTCACATTTCGAGATGGGGCAAAAGCAAATATACTTGAACTGAACAATACCACTTTGAAAAGTAAAAAATTATCTTTTATTACAGGATTTTCTATTGCTGTAACAAATCCGGTAATGATTGTGTGGTGGCTGATTGGAGAGAAAATGATGAAAGACTTTGGATTTGTATCGAATTTTAATATGACAAACACTTTGTTATTTCTGACTGTGGGTGGTCTGGGCCTTTTTTCCTATTTATCTATTTTAGCAAACATGTTATATAGGGCGAAAAAGTTTATATCGAATAAAATAATGAAGAAAGTTAATTTTGGATTAGGAATCGTTCTTGTTTTATTGTCTTTTTACTTTCTTTTAAGCTCTCTATACGCGCTTTTACACTACTGAGTTTACATCCACTCTATAGTAAGGTACTGTCAACTAAAATCTTTATCGGCATTTTTATACAGAAAAACAATAGAATTAAGAGCCACGTGCTGAGAAGACGGTGATAAATCTCTATCAACTGCAAGATGCGAAAGATACTTTTGAATTTCCTCTGCACCCAGATTTGCAGGATGTTTTTTGTTATTAAAAAGAATAAATTCCTTTATCCATTTGCGATAAGCTTTGTCTGTGCGGAGACTGTAATTCTTTTTACGTATTTCATTGCTGACACTATCTAAAAGTTTGGATATATAATATCCTGCAAAATTTTTGATAAAACTATCTTGCTTTTTTTACAGGTTAGTAATTAAGTTAAAATAATATTTAGATATTCCAAAAGTAAATAGAGAACGGATTTATTGGAATAAAGATTAGATTAATATATAATTAACTGAATAAATTAAAAACAATAAATTTATTGTCGAATTGCAACATAAATTAAATGTTATTATCTTGTAAACAATTATCGCAGGATATCTTGAAAAAAGAGGGAATTATTCTGCCGGTTAATAAATAGGTTATATGTTTTGCATATATTTTTGTCTGTGAAAAAAATGATTTGATAACACGAGGTGTAAATTGGCATATGATAGACCATTTCATAGAAATTTTCGAGAATTAGTTTCTGACACTAATTCTGGATATAGTAGTCGGGGATATATTTTAGATAAGGAATATGCACAATCACCCGAACACTACATTAGAGCATTTGTTCTCATTCAAAACGACTTAAAAAAACTTTTTGAATATATTGAACCTGATGATAATAATTTCCTAACATATTCTTATAGAATTCATGAATTATTTATTCGAACTTGCATCGAAATCGAAGCAAATTTTAAAGCTATTTTAAAAGAAAATATTTATTCACCAAAAGATAAAAGCGCTAAAATTAGGAAGGAAAATACTTGGAATATTTTTGATTTTAATAAAATTGAAATTACGCATCATTTGTCCTCTTACAAAGTTTTGGTTCCTATTTGGAATGGGAACCATTCTGTTTTTCAACCTTTCAAAGAATGGAAAGATAAAACTTCTTTAAGTTGGTACACGGCATATAATAGGAGCAAACACAATAGACAATCAGAATTTTCACAAGCAAACTTTAACAATCTTATTAATGCAATTACTGGTTTATTAATTGTATTATCATCTCAATTTGGGAGACAAGATTTTTCCCCAAGTGATCCATTGTATAGTTCTGGAAGCAATGGATATTATTCTTTTGAATTAGCTATTGGAGGTTTTTTTAGAATTGAATTTCCAAATGATTGGGAAGAAACCGAAAAATATCACTTTAATTGGGGAGAATTAAGAAATGAGGAAATTCGCTTTAACAAAATTGACTATAATGAAATTTAAAATTGCGTTTATTCCACACATAACGTTATAAAGGATTTATCTCGAAGCTTGCCGAGAGATAATTCGGTGTTCAACCCGCTTTTGCACCCGACCGCGAAAACGGTGCGGCTTTTTCTGTATTTTGGGGTTCTCGTTGTTCGTTTGAAATTGTAGTTTCACAGTGGAGTAGTAAGATAAATTTTTAATAATTTTTGGCAATTGTTTTTCAGTTCGTCATTGTAGTTAAGGGCGGACCCCGATAAATAGCACCCCGACAAAAAACGCCGGGATAAATCGGGGCAAGCTGGGTGAAAAGCAACGCCGTTATATTACTGGAAATATTTTAGAGTATTGATCTATAATCTCTTGCACTATGAAGTATTCTGTGAATGTAGATTATTTTGTTCTCAATCGTATAGAAAATAATATAGTTTTGAACTATTAAATATCTGTATTTGAGTTTTTTTATTTCTTTATCTCTTGGTATTCTTCCAAGTAAGGGATTTTCAGATAGCAGTTCTAAGTTCTTTTCAATTTTGGTTGCAATTGCATTAGCTGCTTTTTGATTATCTGCGGCAATATATAAGACTATTTCTGTGAAGTCTTCTTCGGCTATTTTTAAGAACCGAATTTGGTATTTATCTTTCGGCATTTATATTCTCTCTAATATTGGTCATTACTTGTTTTAGAGTTCTACCTTTGTCTCCGTCAATTCTTTGATTTTGTGCAACGGATAATTTACTTAACAGCTCTAATTTCAATTGCATTTTTGAATAATAAGACATTGACATAACAACTAAATCCCCTTCTCCGTTTTTCGTTATGAATATTGGCTCATTTGAGTTTCGTGCTAATTTTGATATCTCGTTCGATTTATTTCGCAAATCTGATATTGGTTTTATAATTGGCATTTTATTCTCCATTTGGTTATCAATAATTTATCATTATTATGATAAATACAATATATAAAAAAGTAATATAAC
>CAZXJG010000040.1:0-5355 GCA_964640985.1 uncultured Melioribacteraceae bacterium
ATTGTCATTGTGCGAACGAACGCAATAAAAAAACTTTATCTGAGTGTATTTTGATTTTTAGTTAATTTACTTTATTCTAGACTAACCCCCAGCCCCTTCCTTCAAAGGAAGGGGAAGATTTAGAGATAGATTGTTTAATTAAAGACATAATATTAACCCGACAATTATTTACTGTGAAATAATTGTTTTCTCCCACAAAAAAATAACTTGGAAAGTTCATAAATAATTTTTAATTTTCGACCGTTAAAGTTAATTAGTCGAAAAGATAAAAGATTATGCCGGGATATTCGGAAAAAGAAAAATTAATAATAGACACAGCACGCAAACGATTTGCCCATTATGGTTTTTCAAAAACAACGATGGATGAAATTGCTACTGATATTGAAATGGGTAAAGCATCACTTTATTATTACTTTCCTACAAAAGAAAAACTATTTCAAGCGGTAATCCAACTTGAATTATCGGAGTTTGCACAAGTAATTGAAAACGGTATTAAAAAGAAAATTTCCGCAAGCAAAAAATTACTTCAATATGTTAATAAAAGGCTTAGTTATTCTCTTCGTATTTTAAATTTAGGCGTCCTAAGCGTGCATACCGTTATGAATAACAAATCGGTTTACGGGAAAGTTTTTCTCGATTTCGAAAAAAGAGAAATTATTTTAATAAATAAAATTATTAAAGAAGGAATTAAAAACGGAGAGTTCAATAAAAATATCAGCCGCTCCACAATAGAAGTATTTCTTCATATTCTACAGGGGTTACGGCTCAGAATGTTAAAGCGAATTAAAAACAATGAGTACAGCGATATTATGATTAAAACTTTACAAAAAGAAATGATAATTGCAGCCAAAATTTTTATTAAGGGAATTTCAAAATAATTTATTGAATTTGGAGAACTTTATGGAAAATAACGAAATTAAAAATAATCTTTCAAATGAAGCTAACAATAAACCTATTTATAAAAAGAAAAGTTTATACATAGGAATCATCTTAATTCTTATAGTTGTTGGTGCCGGTGTTTATTGGTATTTGGGAAATTTGGGATATGCTTCCACAGACGATGCATTTATTAGTGCCAATAAATTAAATTTGAGCGCTAAAATGCTTGGCCGTGTTGTACATTTATACGCAGCCGAAGGAGATGAAGTTAAACAAGGAGAGCTTTTAGCCGAGTTAGACTCTACCGATTTAGTTGCCAGATATAATCAGGCAAAAACAATGCTGGGAAATGCTAAAATAAGTATAAGCCTGTCAAAAATTAATTTGGAGCAGGCTCAATCGGATTTCAACAGAGCAAAATATCAGTACAAAAATAATGTAATTCCACAAGTTGAATTTGATCATATTCAAACAAGATTAAAAGCCGCACTGGTACAATATAAACTTGCTCAAAGTAGAATTCCCACTATAAAAGCTCAATTAAACGTAATAAAAACCGAATTGGCAAATACAAAATTATATTCTACAATAAACGGTGTTGTTGCAAAGAAATGGGTTTTAAAAGGCGATGTTGTGGCGCCGGGACAATCTATTTATACAATTTATAATTTAAAAAATATTTGGGTAACCGCCGAACTTCAAGAAACGGAACTAAATGATGTTTCAATTGGAGATTCCGTGCAGATAAATGTTGATGCATATCCTAACGAAAAATTTATCGGTAAAATATTTCAAATAGGAAACAACACGGCGGCTCAATTTTCTTTGATACCGCCTTCTAATGCATCGGGTAATTTTACCAAAGTTACTCAACGAATTCCAATAAAAATTTCAATAGAAAAAATAAATAAAAACAAAAATTTTCGATATGGACTTTTACCCGGTATGTCTGTTGAAATAAAAATAAAACTAAACAACCATGACCAGCATAAAATTAAATAGTAACGGAAAAAAACTGTCGTCTTTAGATTATGAACATCCTTTTTATAAATGGTGGGTCCTCATAAGTGTTATGATTGGAACATTTATGGCGGTTTTGGATATGACCATTGTGAGTGTAGGACTGCCGAAAATGATGGCTACTTTTGGAGTGGGTGTCGATAGAATCGAATGGGTACTGACAGGATATTTATTAATTTTTGCGGTTGTGCTTCCTTCGTCGGGCTGGATTGCCGATCATTTCGGATACAAAAAAACATATTTTTTTGGATTACTTCTTTTCACCGTCGGCTCGCTTCTTTGCAGTTTATCGTGGGATGAAAACATTTTAATTCTTTTCAGACTAATTCAAGGTGCCGGGGCGGGTTTTGTAGTGCCCGTTGGAATGGCGATTGTAACAGAAGAATTTCCACCCGAAAAATTGGGAATCGCTTTAGGCTTTTGGGGGATTGCCGCTGCAGCTTCTGTTTCGCTTGGGCCATTAGTCGGCGGATATTTAATTGATAAATTTTCGTGGCACACAATTTTTGATGTTAATGTTCCGATAGGGGTTATAGGTTTGGCAGCTACTTGGATTATTCAAAGAGAGCATAAAGCTAAAATACCCCATAAATTTGATATAGTCGGTTTCATTTCGATGGCGTTGGCTTTGACCTCTTTACTCTTAGCGCTATCGGAAGGAAATTCTGCATGGAACACAGGAGGCTGGACTTCAACGTTTATTTTATATAGCTTCGGTATATCAGCATTTAGTTTTATTATATTTTTTGTAGCAGAAGCGAACGTTAAATATCCAATTGTAGAGTTAAGTTTATTTAAAAACTTTAATTTCGGTATGACAAATTTCATAATGTTTGTTTTCGGAATTGCTTTTTTCGGGAATGCTTTTTTGCTTCCGATTTATTTACAAAATTCTCTCGGCTATACTGCGCTGCAAGCGGGACTAGTGTTTTTGCCCGTTGGTATTGCACAGGTGGTAATATCGCCAATAGCCGGAAAGCTAACCGACAGAATAAACGCTAAACTTCCTGCTATGTTTGGAATTTTATTGCTTGCAATAAGTCTTTATTTAATGAGTTTTTTCTCATTGCAGACCGAGCACAGCCAAATAATGCTACCGTTATATATAAGGGGATTTGCTTTGGGATTTATTTTTATTCCTCTTTCTGCAATTGCGCTTATTGATATTCCAAAAGCAAAATTAGCTCAAGCAACCGGTTTATTTAATACCACACGTCAAATTGGTGGAAGTTTAGGTATTGCATTTCTGGGAACTTTGTTAACAAGACGAGTTATTTTTCATACGCAAACTTTTGCACAATATATCGATCCCTCGTCGCCTGTTTATCATAATACTTTAACCGGATTAAAATATTTCGCTTTGCATTCTTTCGGCAGCACGCCGTTTAAGGCTTTAATTCAAGCAAAGGTACTTATTAACGAAAACATCGTCAATCAAGCTTTTGTTCAAGGTATAAATGATGATTTTTTCATCGGGGCTGTTTTGACAATTGCTTTAATTATTCCCCTTTTGTTTTTAAGAACTAAAAAGAAAAACATCAAAAGAAATGATTAGCTTACAAATTAATATGGTTTTATACTTAGCCGTACAGTATTGTTATTTATAAACGAACAAGTTTATTAGATTTTTATGAGTATGATTTTAGTAAAAGTTACGAGGTTTTAATTACTAATACTTTTTATTTATGTGAGGTTTTTTTTATGAAAAAAATAAATTTAATTTTCCCCGTTTTATTTATTACAGCTTTTATTTCGATAAAGGCTAAAAACAATATGCCCGATTCGCTTACTGTAGTAAGGGCAATCCGTATTACACTTAAAAATCAGCCTTTAATAAAACAGGCGGAAGATTATGTAAAAATAGCGGCAACAAAAATTAAGGAACAACAAAGTTTTAATTATCCTCAAGCAAACGTGAATCTTTCCTATAATTTTATGGGTCCTATTCCAACAATAAAGCTTCCGTTTGGAAATGAAATTAAATTTTTTCCAGAAAATAATTATAACGCAAACATTAATATCGGGTATATGCTTTTCGATTTTAACAGAAGAAATACGGTAATCGAATTATTAAAATCGAACAAATTAACCGAAAAAGAAAAAGTTAATCTCATAAAAAATCAGCTTGCTTACCGCACTGTTCAAACTTTTTACACAATATTATTTTTAGAAAAGAGCCTTGAAGTTCAGCAAAATCAAATTAACGTATTAAAAAAACATATCGAAATTGCGAAAAAAAGAGTTCAGAGCGGTTCTTCCATCGATCTTGATGTTTTAACAACAAAAGTAAGAGTAGCGGCTGCAGAAAACGGAAAAATCCAAACACAAAATAATCTTCAAAAGGAAAAAGTATTTTTACGAACTTTAACAGGATTAAAGAAAAATACTCCTTTAAATTTATCGGGTAAATTTTTAATTCTTTTTTCTCATATTAAAATAGATTCGCTTATAAACAGTGCTTATAATAATCGCGAGGAACTAAAAGTAGCGAAATTATACGGTAAAACCGCCCACATACAAAAAGAAGTTTCCGAATTAAACGATGTACCAACAGTAAAATTATTCGGCAGCTACGGACTTAAAAACGGATACATGCCGAATTTAAATGCTTTACATGGCAATTGGATACTTGGGGTAACCGCATCGTTGCCGATTTTTAACGGATTTATGAAAGATGCAAAAGTTGAGTCGGCAGAAGCTGATATCAAAGCTGTTGATGACAATATAGAATCTTTAAGGCAAAAAATTAAAGCGGAAATAGAACAATCCGCCTTAGATTTGAAGGCGAGCAAACAAAAAATGAAAAATACACTTGTTGAAATTAAGCAGGCAAAAAAAGCTTTGCAGCGTGCTCAATTATTATATAAAAACGGGGTAATCACAAACTTAACTTTACTGGATGCGGAAACATATTTAACAGCAGCAAAATTGCTGTATGCATCCGCTTTATACAAAGTAACAATAAACGGTTATAAACTTAAAGAAGCAATCGGTGAAAAGATTTGGTAAAAAATAATTTAATCGATCTAATTGATGTTCATTTAATGCTGTGGGCTAAAGCCCATTATGTGAGGTTGCTTTTTATTCTCCGTCCTTCTCACAGTGAACCCTTTAGGAAAAGGACGGAGTTAATCAAAATACAAATCAATATTTAGAATAGAGCCAAAACATTTTGCAATTATTTAATTATCGAGTTTAGCTCTCATAGAATCCCAAATCATATAACCGCTTATAATTATGAACATAATCAAACCGAGAAATTCTGCGGAATGAGATTCCGCCCACGATTGATTGAACCAATTTATATTGAAATACCTAAGCATTGCACTAATTACCCCCATCAAAGCGCCGCCGGCAATAAAGCCTGAAGCAATTAAAGTTCCTCTATCTTTTCTTGCTTTATTAAGTTTCGCATTTTTACTCCTACTTGAAACAAACCATGAGATTAATCCGCCG
>CAZXJG010000040.1:5365-20879 GCA_964640985.1 uncultured Melioribacteraceae bacterium
AGATAGGTGTATTTAAACCCAATGGGATATACATTCCGAGTGCAAACGCAAGAGGTGAAACGTTTATCATCAATAAAATTAAAGCCATAAATCCTCCCGCAACATACATCATCCAAGGAGCAGGCTGACTTGACATTAATGGCTGGATAACTGCAGCCATAGCATTTGCTTGAGGAGCAACTAACGAACCCGGTCCAACAAAACCGTAAGTATCGTTCAAAATTATTATTACCCAAGCCACAGTTGCCGCAGAAAATATTGTTCCGAGAAACTTCCATCTTTCCTGTTTAAATGGCGAAGAACCTAACCAGTAACCGATTTTTAAGTCGGTTATAAATGAACCTGAAACAGATAAAGCCGTACAAACAACGCCGCCGATAAGTAGAGCCGCTACCATTCCCCCCGTGCCCGATAACCCAACGGCCACTAAAACCAACGACGAAAGTATTAATGTCATTAAAGTCATACCGGATACCGGATTTGTGCCGACAATTGCAATTGCTGTTGCAGCCACAGTAGTAAAGAGGAATGATATTATAAGAACAATAGCTAATCCTATAAGTGCATAAAGCAAATTATGAACTATTCCGAGTAAGAAAAAGATAAAAACAACTATAGATGTTAAAATGATTCCTATAGCGATAATACTCATACTGATATCGCGATGAGTTCTAATTCTGTCGCCGTTTTTCCCTTTTTTGCCGAAAATTTCTTTTGCACCGAGAATAAATGCCGATTTAATTACGCCGGTTGATTGAATAATTCCTATTAACCCGGCCATAGCAATTCCGCCTATTCCAATATGCCTGACATAATTGGAAAATATTTGTTCGGGGGTCATATTTTTAATAAGCATAGTTACATTTGCACCGATTGGATGTGTAATTGCCGGACCAAGATAAGCGAAAACAGGAATTATAACATACCATGCAACAAAAGAGCCGGCGGCTATAATTGCGGCATATTTCAAACCTACAATGTAGCCTAACCCCATGACGGCAGCACCGATATTTAATTTAAATACTAACTTAAATTTATCTGCAACGGTTTGTCCAATGTGTATAGCACGAGTTGAAAATGTTTCTGCCCACCATCCGAAAGTTGCAACAATAAAATCGTATGCACCTCCAATTATTCCGCTTATAACCAGTACAATAGCTTGTTTGCCCCCTTTTTCGCCGGCTACCAAAACTTCCGTAGTTGCCGTCGCTTCGGGGAAGGGGAATTTACCGTGCATTTCAGAAACAAAATATTTACGAAAAGGAATTAAGAAAAGGATACCGAGAAAACCTCCAAGTAACGAAGCCATAAATACATGGAAAAATTGTACCTGCAAATTCAGAATAAAAAGAGCCGGAATTGTAAATATAGTACCTGCAACAACCGCTCCCGATGTTGAGCCGATTGATTGTATAATGACATTTTCGCCAAGCGCTGACTTTCGTTTAAATCCGGTTGAAAGTCCAACCGCTATAATTGCAATTGGTATTGCAGCTTCGAAAACCTGCCCGATTTTTAATCCGAGATAAGCCGCTGCACCGGAAAACAGCATCGCCATAAGCAAACCCCAAAGTACCGACCAAAGCGTAACTTCAGGATACTTTTTATCGGCAAGCATAATCGGTGTATATTCTTCACCTGGTTTAAGCTCGGTATAAGCATTTTGCGGAAGACTTCTCGATGTGTTTAAAATAGTTTCTTCACTCATAAATTACTCCATTTAAAATTGAAAGAATAAAGGTAATTCATATTGAACATCATCATTTGAAAGAGATTTTAATTTAATTATTCCATAAGGTTTTGAATTTTGGGGGAAATATTCATTCGGTTTTTCTACCCCAATAATTACACTTTTTGAAATAGCCGGGAAAAACGTAATATTTGCGGAATTATCGTTATTAATATCAATAGGATAATCGGCTTTAAACTTTGTGGTTTCAATAATATGGATTGTCATATTGCCAGGTGCATTTGCAAATGCAGGTCTTAAATTTAGCCTTAATTTTACACTATCTTTATCAAAATAATTTGAAATAGATATTGTTTCACTATCGTAGCTTAACCCCTTCTTGGCAATTGCAATACCTTTTTTATTATAAATTTGAATTGCAAAATCTGTGATTTTGTTAAAATCTTCTTTGCTGATAGAAATTTTGAAACTTTTGGATTTCTCATTTTTCAGCATAATAAAAGGTAAATTATAAACATCTTTTTTCACAAGATTTATTGTAGAATCGCTTTGATAACCTAATAATTTGCCTTCTAATTTATATGATTTTACGCTGTTAAATTTATTAATTAGATGAATCATATCGTTATTTTTTGAAACCACTCTATTGCCGATACGGTCGATTCCGTAAAAATCAACTTCCAAATTGAATGTCGATTTTTTATCGGCACGGAAAAATCCAAGAGCATCTAATTCATAAACTCCGGGAGTTAAATTATAGTAATATTTTTCAACTTTATTCGAATTTTTATCCGAATTTAATACTTGCAAATTAATTTGTCTGCCGTTGGGAGCACTTAAAAAATACCAGCTATTAGCATAAGTGTTCCGAGCAGCACTCATAGATATTTTCATAGAAGTTGCACCGGCAGGGATTCTTAAAAAATATCTTTTAATCATTCCCTGTCCCAGATTTTCAATATGCCATCTTTTTCTATAATTATTTTCAGCGTTAAATTCATAAGGAATAACCACGGTAGCCATTAAATCAAATTCAGGTATTTTTGTTTTACCGACACGATAAGCTTTAATTATTCCGTTGTAAAGACCCGGTTTTTCTATCTTGGATTTCACTATTCTAACACTAATGTTGGTGCTTTGGTTATTTCTGATGTAAGTCCTTTTTTGAATAGGTATCAGCCAATCGGAATCGCTTATTAATTTGTATGTTCTGAAAAATCTATGTTTATTGATAAAATTATTGCGGCTAATTCTAAAGGTATATCTTCCAATACCGGTAATAAAAGAACCGTCTCTAATATATAATGCCGGAGCTCGATTCTCAGGCATACTAGGTGAAAATGCCGAAATAGTGTAAGATTCAAATTTAGAAATTTCACCGCTCTTGATATATTTTTTCAAAAGTTTATAAGCATTCATAACATTTATATAACCGCTTCCTTGATCTAAGTGAGTATAACCTTTCATTGGTACGGCGCTTTCTCTAATTACACTATATAACAATAGTGAAGGGATTTTAACCTTAGGAAATTCTTGTTTGGCGGCACTTAATAAAAGAGACATAACCCCAGCCGAATAAGGTGATGCCATGCTTGTCCCCCAAAACCGGTCAAAGTTCATCCAATCGGGCACGGTTGATGTAGCAGCGCCGGGCGAAACCACGTCAGGTTTTTCTACTTCACCGCCTCTTGAACTGAAAAAGAGAACTATATTGCGTGTAAGAGAGGTTCCGTATAGATTACTTCCAATTTCTTTAGGAAGAACAGCTCCACTGGAAAAAACAGATGAAGAAGCCGATGGTAAACCTGTTGTTGAAATTGCAGGTCCTTCGTTGCCGTTAGCTGTGGAAATATATAAATAATGATTGTTTTTAACTAAATTATCCAAAAATTCCGCCATATCTGAACGCGCTTCTATTTCAGAGCCGATTCCGAAACTCATATTAATTATACACGGCTCTTTTTTCTCTTTTGAAATTTTATCGGCATAGAGATATGCTTTTTTCATACTTTCCGTTACGGTAGCGCCACCTGCAAAATTATTATTCCCTATTTTTAAACTGATTATTTGAGAACCTGGGGCAATACCGTAAAAATTTCCACCGTCAATTTTGTTGCCCGATGCAATACCTGCCACGTGAGTTCCATGTGCACCGTCATCAAAATGAAGTGAGATTTTCTTTGTTTTCGGAAATATATTTATTGCGAATGTAAATTTTGGCAGCCCTTTCTTATTGGGTATTTGGAATGTGTCGAAATCTATTTTATAATTTCTGAGCGGTTTTTCGTCTGCTATGTTATCGTTGTCGTTTGTGTCGAAGTATGCAACCCAAAATTCTTTTTTATCAATTTTTGTTTTGAAAGTAACAAAATAGAAAACGTCGTTTGTTTTACCATTACCATTAATATCTACAACATGGGATGTTGAGTTCCGCCACAAAGTTTCTTTAAGCTGACCGATATAATAATTGTCGTCAACCGCCTTAAGCGGCAGTTTATTTGCACCGGCAACTTTGAAGTGCATTTTTTCATTAACAAAATACGAAGCGCTGTCATCTTTTTGAATTTCAGCTTTGTAAAATGGTAAATCGCCTTCACCTGTAAAATCCTGAACGTCAATTACTTTTACTTTGCCGGTTGTGGTTTTTCTTAAGCCGGGAACTCCCATATCAACGCCTGTATCGAGAATAATAATTATTGTACCTCTTCCATCGTATTTAGGATAAGTCTTTCGAAATTCTGCAACTTTAGTATCTTTTAATGAAAGGAACGGTTGAGAAGATTCTTGCGCAAATAATGGAAAGGAAAATAAAAATATGAGCAAAAACAATTTGATATATTTCATATTAATATATTTCATATTGACATATCTCATAGTTCACCTTTGATAGTTTGATGTAAATTTTTAATATTATATCGTATTTATAAGTGTAAAATGGCGTTATAAAACAACACATTTGGTAACTTTTAAAATTTTGATTCTTGTTACTTTATATTAATTACCCTCTCTATTTTTTTATTATTCTCTTTTATTTTATGATAATTAAGTTCACTTCCAAGTGCAGAGTGGGGAATTATTGCGGTTAAAATTCCATTTTCACCTTTCATTTTTACGGGCATCCATTTGTCGTTACTATTTAATCTCCTAAAAACAATTTGCCAGGTTATTTGATTTGAACCGGTATTAATTTGAATTATTTGGTCACCGGCACCACCGTGGCTTCTCGGAAATTTATATGAAATTTCTTTCCCTTGAATAGTTAAACGCTCTGAAACAGGATAGGTGGGTCCCGTAATCCTTTGATATGCAGCGATAATGATTGTAACAATAAAGGCAATTATCCAGAGCAATATCTTTGATTTCATATATTTTGTTGGAATTTAACTATAGTTTAATAATAAATATATAAACATAATGCAATCAGGGTAAAATAAGCAAATATAAATTATTGTATATTTATAAAGTGAACAGACAAAGATTTCGGAAGTCTCTGCCAAAAGATTGCTTCACTCTCGCCATTCATTCGTAAGGACAGTGTTTTTTTTAATCATAATTTTCTGAATCAAAATTCCCGGAATCTCGAAAGATAATATCCCCTCAAAATATAAGCCCCAGGTAATATTGCAGATTCCGGGAATCTTCCTATATAAATGACAATTGAAGTTTTTCACAAGAAAAATACTATTTTAGATAAAACTTGCTATTTAATAAGGATAAAAAACATAAAACAGTACGGAAAAAATAAATAAGAACCACATACCGGGTTTAACTTGTTTAATTCTGCCTGAAATTAAACTTGTAATCGGATAAACCACAAAGCCTGCCGTCATTCCAATTCCTAAATTATAAGTAAAACTCATTAATGCAATTGTAATAAAAGCCGGTATCACCTCGGCAAGATCGTTAAAGTCCAATTTTTTAATTGGGGAAAACATAAGCAAACCGACAATTATTAGCGCAGACCCATAAGCATAGCCGGGAATTATAGTCAAAAACGGAGCTAAGAACAGGGCAATAAGAAAAAGTAAAGCCGTTACAACAGCAGTAAAACCTGATTTACCGCCTGCTTCGATACCTGATGCCGATTCAACGAAAACTCCGGTTGTTGTTGTACCAAGTAATGCACCAACCACCGTAGCCAACGCATCGCAAAGAAACGGCTTTTCAATTTCAGGCAAATTACCATCTTTGTCCAATAATCCTGCTTTGAACGATAATCCGATAAGCGAACCCATCGTATCAACAAAATCCATAACAAATACGGTTAAAATTACAGCAAAAAATCCCCAGCTTAAAGCACCTGTAATATCGAGCTTTAGGAAAACCGGTCCAAGTGACGGGGGCATACTTATCCATTTGCTCGGCAATGGTGTAACACCAAAAATAAATCCAAGGATTGTTATTAATAAAATTCCGATTAAAATTGAGCCTTTTACTTTTTTAATCATCAATATCCCAATAAAAATGAATCCGAGCAAAGCAAGAAGAATTGATATATTATGAAAATTTCCCACTTGTACAGGTGCGCCAGGCACGCCTAATTTAACAATGCCGGTTTCGTTTAGTCCTATAAATGCAAGAAAAAATCCTATGCCGACGGCAAAAGCAATTTTCAAAGATTCAGGAATTGCATTAGCAAGCCACCCTCTAATATTGGTTAAAGTTAAAATTGTAAAAAGCACGCCTCCAATAAAAATAGCCCCGAGTGCCGTTTGCCAACTATAACCAAGTATTTTTACAACCGTATAAGCAACAAAAGCATTTTCTCCCATATACGGCGCTATAGCGAAAGGGCGTTTGGCATATAACCCCATCGTTATGGTCCCGAAAAAAGCACTTAATATTGTAGCAACCATCGATGGACCAAAGGGAATACCGGCAACTTCCAATATTTTAGGATTAACGATTATTATGTAAGACATCGTGATAAAAGTGGTGAAACCTGCGATTATCTCGCGGCGGAAGTTTGTGCCCAATTCTTCGAAATTAAAATATTTTGCAATCATATACCCTCTTTGAAATAATTTAAGTTAATCAGTTGTTTTAATTTAAAAATTATCTCTGCAGCATCTTATGGTTCTTGTGCTGCCGCATTTTCTAAAAATTACTTTTTAAAGCTCTTTTTAAATAAAATCACAACAAATTTAATTAAAATTATAACTGAGTTCACTTTAAAAAGGGTAAAAAAATGGCAACTAATTATTATATGGATATTGATGTTGTAAACCCTCAGTTGGAAATGGGATCGAAAACGAATAAATTAGAGAAAAAGAAAGGAGATTCCCAATGAAGAAACAAAGAAGAAAAAAAAGTAGTTGAAAATAATTTTCAGTTAGATTATTTTGTTACAGCAAGAAGACAATGGTCTTTGATAAAAATGTTTACTAAACAAAAGACGCAACTACTCAATCAACTGGAGTCCTTGCTTTATATAGCTAATCCGGGAATCCCTTCTTACTGATACCGCCTCATAAATTCTTGCCTGTTTTACTTCATCAAGTTCATGGTTACGACAAAATCAGTGGTTGTTATTTCTAAGGGAAGTTCAAAAAATGCGTCAATCATTTCTAACTCAATGAGATCTATCAAAATATTCGTGTCGCTTACTACAATTTTCATATTACAATTTCTATCTTCATTTCTAAATTAGCAATTGTAGTATTCAACAAACTGGCCGCTTTTCCAATACTAATTATTCCTTCCGCCACTGCTCGGTGCACCAAGTTCCTAAACCTCTCCGGTTTTTCTTCTGCTTTGTACACGCCTGGTTCATTTATCCTCCACCCATATTTATTTACTATAATATTAAAATTTTTATATGAGGAATCACTTATTATTCCTAAGTAGTTCAATCTTTTTGCAATCGCCTGGATAGATATCCCATATTCCTCTTTTACACTTATTAATTCGGCTAAAGCACTTACCTCTATGCTCTTCACCAAACTCCCTAATAATTTGCTTAGGTATCAAAAAAGCACCGGCAAAGTTATGACAGAATGTTTCTCTTCCTTTTTTATCGGCAATTGTATCTAAATTTAAAAGCAAATACCCCAATTCGTGGGTCAAAGTAAATCTTAGGCGTGCAACATCTTTTATATTTTTATTCAAAATAATTATTGGAATATTACATGCATAATTTGCTAAGCCATCAAAGTCTTTATCAGCATCTACATAAACTACCTTAACACCATTATCCTCAATAGTTTCTATTAGATTTGGGATTACATTGATTCCAAGTTTCCATTTATCTCTCAACGCTAATACAGCCTTTTCTACATCATTACTACTCTTGATTTCATAACTTGCCAATGGGTTTCCCCACTGGGGTCTCAATACCAAGTAAGTTTTCAATCTCTAAATATCTTGAGATAATGTTTACGGTAGCTACATAACTTACATCATACAAACCCCATACACCAAAATTGAAAAATCATCAGGACTAAAAAGAAAGGTTAAAATTAAAAAACTCGACTTTGAAGTGGAATCAAGCTTTTCAAGAGCTGGCGGACGGACTCGAATCCCGCTAAGTGCGGGACTGATTACAAATCATTAAAGAAAACTAAAAAAAGTTTGATTTGCAATTTTTTTAAAATAAAAAAAACCCATCTAATAAAACGGGTTTTTTAGAGCTGGCAGAGGGACTTGAACCCCCGACCGGCTGATTACAAATCAGCTGCTCTACCAACTGAGCTACGCCAGCATATAATAATGTATCAAAATTTCAAGGCTTCAAATCTAACATATTTTAATATCCTATGCAATAGAATTTAAGTATATTTGTACAAGAATTTTATATATGATAATGAAAAAGAGAGCTGAGTTTTATCAAATTTAGTTAAAAAATAATCAATCCGATGATTCCCAAAGCAAAATTAAAATACTATTCATCTTTACATCAAAAGAAATATCGAGATAAAGAGGCCAAATTTATTGTTGAAGGCAAAAGATTAATTAAAGAATTACTACAAAGTGATTTTGATATTGAATCGGTATTTTTAACCAATAAATTTGAAGATGATAATCGGGAATTTGTTGAGACGATAAAAGAGAAATCTTTGGCGACTTATATACTTGATAATAAAGAGTTTAATAGAATTACAGACACGGATAATCCGCAGGGTATTGCCGCAATAGTAAAAAAGAAAGGAAAAGATTCAACTGAATTTAAATTTCCCAACATAATTGTTGCTTTAGATACTGTATCCGATCCGGGAAATGTCGGTACAATTATACGTAATTGCGATTGGTTTGGAATCGATTTAATTCTGATTAGTAAAGGTAGCGCCGATCTTTACAATTCCAAAACACTCCGTTCTACAATGGGTTCCTTTTTTCACGTTGCAGTAAACGATAATGTAGACTTACCGAAAAAACTTGGGAATTTAAAAAAGAAGGGTTATAAAATTATATGTGCCGATTTGCAAGGTGAGAATATTTATAAATTTATTTTTCCTGAAAAATATGTTATTGTTTTTTCGAATGAAGCACATGGACCTGCCGAAGAAATTATTTCAATTGCCGATAAAAAAATAACAATCCCACGTTTTGGAAATGCAGAGTCGCTTAATGTAGCAAGCTCATCGGCAGTAATACTTTCCGAACTGCGTAGAATAAAGTTTGATAAGTAAACTGCCACTGCGAAAAACAGAGGCAGTTAATTTTGTTATCTAAGTAATATCATTTTTTTTGTCTGCGAAAAAGGACCCGCAGTTAGTTTGTAAAAATAAATTCCCGAAGCCAAACCGGAAGCATTAAAATTTATTTTATAATCACCTGCTTTTTGGTATTTATTTATAAGTGTTTTTACTCTGCGTCCAAGTATATCATACACATTAAGCTTAACAAAACTATAAGCCGAAAGTTGATAAGAAATTACTGTAGCCGGGTTGAAAGGGTTCGGATAATTTTGTTCAAGAGAATATTTGTAAACAACCGGCGGTTTTTTTGTCTGGACAGCAGTTACAATTCCTTTTTCGGGAGTAGGTAATTTAACTGTTGTGTAAATGTGAAATTCGCCGGGCAATAAACCGATAGTTTGAGTAGTATTACTTACCGTCATACTGTCACCTGAAAAATAGTCGTACCATTTGCCTGCATTAGGAAAGTCCGGATTAATACTTCTATTAACAACATCAAAGTTCCCTATTATATCCACATTCATAGTAGAATCAAAAATCGTAATCCGTTTAACGGCACCGCTCAAATCAGTTGAGAAATTAGAACTTCTAAAAACCGGATAATTTTCTTTTAACTTTATCAAAGCGGCGGTAGTTTTGTATAATTTAAGTCTATCAGGATTTTTATAATAATCCCAACGAATAGGTTTTGGAGCAGTTCTATCGGCATCTGTATTCGATGGATAGTTGATCGGATAATCATAACCGAGTTCACCGAACTGCCAAAGCATTTTGGGACCTGGAATTGTGTAGAAAAAAGCTTCGCATAATTTAATTCTATTTAAAGCAGTTGCTAAATTTTTAATTTTATAAGACCCGTTCGAATTTCCCCATTGCAAATTTTTATACATCATTCTTTGTTCATCGTGACTTTCCATATAAGCAACCAAATTCGGCGAAGTCCATTTCCTTGCTTGATAAGATGTACCAGTTAAATCCCATGTGCCGGGTGGTCCGGAAGGGTAACCCATAGAAGCTTGCTGATAATGACCGCTCATATTACCCCATAACATTAAATTATACTTTGAAAGAACAATTTCTTCAGTATTTACTGCAAAGTGCTCCAAAATCATATAAGTAGTTGAGTCGAAAGTCCAAAGGCTGTCCGCCATCAGCTCAATATTTTTAATTCTTGATGCATCATATTGACCCCACTGTCCAACATCATTATCTGAATACGTTTGTGTAAAGCCTTTCGATAAATCGTAGCGATAGCCGTCAACATGATATTCTTTAACCCAAAAGCGGTTTACACGATTAACGAATTCTTTGGTGTATGGACTTTCAAAATTAAAATCGTACCCAACACCGTAGGGATGCGGTGCTTGATAGCCGGACTCGGAGGGATTCATATCCGGATTAAGCCAGGGATTATTTTTTGAAGGAGGGCCATAATGCCCCAAAGCATATAAGCGTACAAAAGGCGACTGGCCAAAAGCGTGGTCCAAAACAATATCAAGTATAACCGCAATACCTTTTTGATGACAAGCATCAATAAATTTTTTCAGTGCTTGTTTGGTACCGTAATATTTATCGGGAGCAAACCAAAAATCGGTATTATATCCCCAACTTATATTTCCTTCAAATTCCATAATCGGCATTAATTCAATTGCATTTATCCCGAGTTTTTTCAAATAATCTAATGTATCCGTTAACGTTTGATAATTATGAGTTTTAACAAAATCTCTGACCAAAAGTTCATAAATAACAAGGTTGAATTTAGCAGGCTTCTTAAAATTTACATCTTTCCATTTATAAGGAACTTGCGCAGTTTGAAGTACCGAAACAGCATCTGAAGTTTTTCCTGCAGGGTACGGTTTCAGATGAGGATAGGTAAGACTGTCAATATAAATATCGTTCCACGGATCAAGAATTTTTTCCGTGTACGGATCGGCAATTCTTATTTTACCATCAACAAAATATTGGAATGCATATTCTTTTTTAGGGATTAGTCCGTGTATGGTTATCCACCAATGTTTTCCGTCCGGAGTGTTTTTGGTATAATAATTCGGATCAACTTCCCAGTTATTAAAATCCCCAATAACATAAACAAACTTTTTACCCGGTGCTTCTAATGACAACGTAACCGTGGAATCGTTGATGTAATTAATACCATCGACAATACCGGTAGGTAAATTAGCAATTTCAACATTTCCGCGGACAACAAAATAAGTCGAATCGTATTTAACAACCGAATCGTTTGCTGCAACAGCTTTAAGCCTATATTTGCCGCTGCCGGCAACGTTAACGGTATAATTTAATGTATCCTTTAAGTTTGTTTGCTTTACCGGAATATTATTAAGATAAAGTGAAAGGGTTTTTGCATTATTAGCAACCACAACAACATTTACGTTTGCACCAATATCGGTAAAAAGAAAATCTTTTGTCGGTTGAACAATTCTAACATTCAAGCCGCCTTGTGATAACGGTAAAAATATATCGCTGCTGTCCGCATTCCGCCCTACTTTTGAATCATCACCATTTCTAAATACGAAAGCTAATTTTAAGATTTTCTCACTTTGAGGAACACCATAATATTTTCTGATATTATCGAAATGCAATTGCCATTTATTATTCCCGAGATAAGTCATTTGATAAGCGGGGTCTGCTTTTCCCCACGTGGTAACTACATAGCGCCAATCACCTGGCGATGTACTAAGATTAGTAATAACACCTGTGTGAAAATAAACCGGGAAAACATTTACCAAAGCAGCATTACCTTTTGTAACATCATAAGTAATTGTTATCGAACTGTCTGCTGTTGGGAATTGTGGTACCCATTGCAAAACCTGGGCATTTAGCACACCTGAAATTAAAATTAAAAACAACACTCTTAGTTTCATATAAATCCTTTGTAATTAAGTATTATTAAGAATGGGAAAAGAAATATCACAATCTTTTTAATAAATTTCAATGTAAGAAATTGTGGATATTTCAATTATAAAATTCCCACGAAACACCCAGCCGAAGTCCCCGTCCTTGCTTCGGATAATAGGGAATGATGTAATATTGATTATCAAGTAAATTTTCAAACACAAAATATATTATTGCTCTATCCTGAATTTTCCCCGATAAAAAATAATCAATTTGATAAGACGGCTTTGTAAATTCACTACCGACGGGTACAACTAAACCGTTATTAAATTCTTTTACATAAAATGCTGAAGACATTTTTTCAAAGTCGTATATGCGAAAAGATTGCTCGCCGTTATAATAAAAATTTAATCCGGTTTTCAATTTAAGATTTGAATTAAATAGTGTATCAACATAATAAATACCACTCGTAGAAGTAATATTAGGAACTGTTCTTAATTTTTCGCCTTTGTTATAAAGATAAAAAGTAGTCTTTGAACTTAAAAGTAATTTCCAAATTTTAAATTTTATATTAAAATTTAATCCACGAACATTTTGTTTTATCGAGTTGAAAAACCCTATCTCGTTATTAACAAAAGGGGGCTGCTGTTTAATTACCCCAATCGGTTTATTGTTTATTAAAGAAGAAAAATATAAAATTGATCCGCTTGAATAATTTAAGTTATATTTAATGCCGGTTTCAAATGTGTTTATTTTTTGCTTTGTATTATCGGAAACCAGAAATTGTTTTTCAATTAAGGTAAAAGGCTTGCTGAAGTGCGAAATTCCTGCATATAAACTAACATAATTAGACAGATGAATATTTACATCGCTTCCAAAACCAAAATAATTAGTATGATCGAAAATTAAATATTTTGCAAATATAGAAGGTGAAAAATTATTATTAAAAAATTTGAAGCCGGATAATCCCCTAATATAAAAAGTTGTTTGCTGCGATTTATTTTGCAATATATCATTTTTAATATTGCTTATTTCATAAGCAGAGGCTAAATCAAAATAGATTAAATTACCGTTATATGTTTGTCTCAGCTTTGTGCCGAAAGTTTCATATTTATTATTATGAAAAACACGTGGAACACTTATCATCGAGTTTCTTTCATTTTGTCTAAATTCCGTTAGGTTATGTTGATAGTAAAAAGAAAGCTCCGTTTGACTTAATTTAAAACCGTTGCTCAATAATTTTAGATAAAAATTACGCCTTGTTATTTTCTGATACCGAGTAGAATCGATAACGGGCGCTTCGAACGGACTATATAAAATACTCGATTTTGAAATAGAGTTTGACTGTATTATACCGTTATAATTAACTCCGCCGTTTAATTGAGTATTAGACTTTATATAATTATACCCGGCAATAATATTGATAAAGTTCGAAGGCATATATCTGAATTTTACGGATGTTTCCCAACTGCCGTATTCGCTGTTTAAATAACGCGAGTTTATTGTATTGTTGGTAAAGCCCAAAGTCATATATAATTTCCTCATAACATAGGCGCCGAAAATCCCGTCGATATAACCTTCTTCGTTAGGTGCTTGATAATACCTAATTCTAGAATAAGGAATTGGTGAAATAAGATCTTTAGTAATAAAATTTACAGCAATTGGATTATTAAATGTTCCATAAAGAAAGCCTCGCGGAAGGGGCAAAACTTCAAGCGAATCAATATACTCGGAACGAAAATTATTTAAATCCAACGAGTTTAGATTTCGTCTATTAATTAATATCCCGTCTTGTAAATATGAAATACCTCCAAAACCTAAACCGTAAAGCTTAACTTCATTAGGCTGCCCCAATGAACCAAGGTCTTCTAAATAGCCGGTCGATATGTAATTAAATAAATTTCCGGTATAACGATAATCTAATCTATCTATTTTTTTACTGTTCAATTTAAAACTAAAATTATTTAACTGCGATAAACTACTTATCAATATAGGTCTTAAGGTATCTGCAATCACTTTGGCTTTTGTAGTATCGGATTTATTAAATGGCTTTGTTAAAGAAGTAGAATCAGGATAAACCGGAATATTTAGATTAAACGCAATCAAAAAATTTACGTTAAAGTTGGAAGTAGTAATGGCCTTACCTTTTAACTCAGTAACAAAAAGGAATAAAATTAAAATAATATGATAATATTTCAAAATTTTACAAACTCATAGTTTTTATATAAACCGGATTGTTCAAATATAACTTTAGTAAATAAAAAGAGCAATGCTTTGAAAGCATAATAATACAAAGAATTTTAGAAAATCGACTTATTAACAGTCTTTATTTATAAGGTAAAACTATATATTAAATTAAATTTTTTTTGTTTTTTATTTAAAATGTGTTTTTATTTTTTATAAAATTTTATATTTTAGACTATAGCTCATAGAGTTACTAATTCAATTTCAATAATAATTTAAGGACAAACCAAATGGCAACGAAATCAATGACAAAAGGCGATATCGTTAATCACCTTTCAAAAAAGCTTGACACTACAAAAAAAGTGGCCAATAGTTTTTTAGATGAACTTGTTTCTCTTTCTTACAAGGAAGCGAAAAAAGGTTTTACCATTCCTGGACTTGGTAAGTTTACAGTAGCAAGAAGAAAAAAAAGAATTGGTAGAAACCCAGCTACCGGCGAAAAACTTGTTATTCCTGCAAAACGTGTAGTTAAGTTTAAAATATCTAAAACTTGTCAGGATAAAGTTTATCCGCAAAAGCAATAAAAATTATTAAAAAGCCCGCAAAATCAGCGGGCTTTTTTTTGAAGCGCAACAATTTTTTTTATTTCCCGCCTTTCTTAAGTTTCATATCTTTTAAATTTTTCATCTTTGCTAAAAGTTCGTTATAAAGCAGACGATTTATATTACTCAAAATTATAGTCAGCAACTTATTAAAGCCTTTGATATGTGAATTAAAACATATACTGATGTTTTGTCTGCTTACATATAAGTAAATTGGACGTGCAGGACTGCCATCAAATATTCCGCCTTTTATTTTATCGACTTCGCTGATATTAAATTCAATTTTCTTTCGCCTGTTCATAAAATTCGAACAGATAACCTTTTCATTATCGACTTCTATTGTAAATGGAAATGTTTTATATAATTTAAAATAAAACCGATTAAGCAAATAAATAAGTACAACATTTATTAATAGTACAAAAATATATCCCCAGTAATGAGAAATCCCTATTAAAGAAACCAATAAATAAACCAATAAAAGAGCGGTTAAGGGGAAATTTGCATATTTGTAAATGAATTTAGCAAACAAGCCGTATTTAAAAGGTTTC
>CAZXJG010000041.1:0-17482 GCA_964640985.1 uncultured Melioribacteraceae bacterium
AATGTCTAAAACAATTTTTATGATTCATGGAATGTGGGGCGGGGAATGGTATTGGGAGAAATATAAAAAATATTTCGAAGAGAAAGAATATTCTTGTATTACACCGACATTACGTTTTCATAATATTGACCCGAAATCGACTCCACCGCCACAGTTAGGAAAAACAAGTTTGCTTGATTATTGTAATGATCTTGAAGAAGAAATTAATCGTCTTACAGAAAAACCCATTATAATGGGGCATTCAATGGGCGGATTACTGGCACAAATGCTTGCCGGTAGAAGTTTAGCTTCAAAACTAATTTTATTATCGCCCGCTTCGCCGTATGGAATATTAGCTTTAACTCCGTCTGTAATAAAAAGTTTTTCGAGCATTCTTACAAAATGGGGTTTTTGGAAAAAGGCTAATCGCCAAACTTTTAATGAAGCCGTATATTCTATGCTTCATCTTTTACCCGTTGAACAACAAAAAGAAATATACAATAAGTTCGTTTACGAATCGGGACGTGCGGCAGGAGAGATAGGTTTTTGGATTTTCGATAAGAAAAGAGCTTCCCGTGTTGACCAAAAAAAAGTAAATTGTCCTGTTCTTATTGTAGCTGGATCGGAAGATAGAATAACTCCGGTTTCAGTTATTCGTAAGGTTGCTGCCAAATATAAAGATGTCTCTACATTTAAAATATTTCCAAATCATGCACATTGGGTTGTAAGCGAACCAGGTTGGGAAGAAATTGCCGGGTATGTTTCTAATTGGTTAAATGACTTTTCTGATTCTTTTTAATTAACTTTTAAGATTCGGTTAATTTATATTTCATAATATTTTGGAAAAAATAAAAAATATATTATTTTTTAACCGAAAAAAATATGAAATATCTTTTCAACGGAGGTTTTTTTCGAACGCTATAATGGAACAAAC
Organism: uncultured Melioribacteraceae bacterium; assembly: GCA_964640985.1. Classification (GTDB taxonomy): domain Bacteria; phylum Bacteroidota; class Ignavibacteria; order Ignavibacteriales; family Melioribacteraceae; genus CAZXJG01. The sequence goes on from CAZXJG010000041.1 coordinate 914, forward strand.
GGACTTCTTAATGCAAAAGTACTTTTGCTAAATCAAAGTTATGAACCGCTTTCTGTGTGTACAGTAAAAAAAGCGATGATTCTTATTGTTTTGGGTAAGGCAGAAGTGGTTGAAACAAGGAAGCAAAAATATATTAGATCTGTATCACGTGCATATCCTTCCCCAAACGTAATTAGATTAAACAATTACATACGTGTCCCTTATCGGGAAATAATTTTAACGAGAAAAAATATTTTCAAACGCGACAAATATCGCTGCTGTTATTGCGGTAGAGGCGACCTTCCCTTGACAATTGATCATGTTGTTCCAAAATCCCGCGGTGGGCAAGATACATGGGATAATTTAGTTGCTGCGTGTATTCATTGCAACAATAAGAAAGGCAATAGATTACCCGAAGAAGCTAATTTGACATTACGGACAAAACCCTATACTCCGAATTATGTTCTGTTCATTAAAAATAATGTTAACAGAATTGATGAAAAATGGAAACCGTTTTTGTTTCAAAAATAAACAACCTACTGAATTCTTAATCTGAAATAAAAATAAATAAACAAAATTATTTTTTAATTTTCATTATCTTTAAGTTTGGTGAATTAAATTCTAAAATTATTTTGAAAGCTTATGACTAAAAAACGAATTCTTAGCGGTATGCGTCCAACGGGCAAATTACATATAGGGCACTATACAGGTGCTTTGGAAAATTGGATTAAATTACAAAATGAATATCAAAATTTTCATCTTATAGCAGATTATCATGTTTTAACTACGAGTTTGTATACTGATGATATTTATGAAAATACAATTCAGATGGTAATAGATTGGCTTGCTGCAGGATTAGATCCAAAGCAGAATCCTATTTTTCGCCAGTCTAAAATAAAAGAACATGCAGAGTTATATTTAATTTTTTCTATGTTTATAACTGCTGCCAGACTTGAAAGAAATCCGACGGTAAAAGACCAGGTACGGGATTTGAAAATTGAGAACATTACATACGGACACTTAGGATATCCTGTTTTGCAAACTGCCGACATTCTTTTATATAAAGGGGAGGCTGTTCCTGTAGGTGAAGACCAAGTACCTCATATCGAAATATCCAGAGAAATTGCACGCCGCTTTAACAAACAATATCGAAAAGTTTTCCCGGAACCTAAAGCACTTTTAACAAATTTTGCACGTTTACCCGGTTTAGACGGCAATTTAAAAATGAGTAAATCTTTGAATAATTCAATTTTAATGTCGGATGATCCTGAAATCATAAATAAAAAATTACGCAAAGCAGTAACGGATCCCCAAAAAATTAGGCGTAATGATCCCGGAAGACCCGAAATATGCCTCGTGTTTACTTATCATAAAAAATTTAATCCGGATGAAGTTTCGGAAATTGAAACTAACTGTCGTTCAGGTGCTCTCGGTTGTGTCGATTGTAAAATCAAATGCGCCGCTCATATCAACAAATTTTTAGAACCAGTAATTGAAAAACGAAAATATTACGAGGCTAATTTGGATATCGTGAATGACATTTTAATTGAAGGCGAGAAAAAAGCTAAATCGGAAGCCGTTAAAACTATGAACGAAGTTCATCAAGTTATGAAATTAGGTTAAATTGTGTATAAAATAAAACTTCAACAATTTGAAGGACCCTTAGATTTATTACTCTTTTTTATCAAGCGGGATGAGTTGGATATTTACGATATTCCTATTTCTAAAATTACGCACGAATTTATGGAATACCTCGATTTGATTGAAAAGCTTGATCTCGAAATAGCCGGCGATTTTCTTTTAATGGCGGCTACTTTAATGCAGATTAAAGTTAGGATGCTGCTCCCAAAAGAGATCGATGAAAAAGGTGAGGAAATTGACCCGCGTAACGACTTAATTAAAGCATTATTAGAGTATAAACGTTACAAGGAAATGTCGGAAGAATTTTCTTTTCTCGAAGCAGATCAGCGTAGAATTCAATTTCGCGGTAATAATTCAGCCGATTATAAAGAGCAGTCTAATGATGTGGAAAGAATTTTAAGAGATGTTACTATTTACGATTTAATGAAAGCTTTTAAAAAAGTTTTACTCAATAAAAAAGAGGAAACTTTTCATCAAATTGAAAGATATAATATTACTGTTGAAAAACAAATAAAATTTATATTGGATAGATTGAACAAAACAGAATATCTGCATTTTTTGAAGCTGATAAACGGAATGCAAGAAAAGTTGAAAATAATTGTTACATTTGTTGCAATATTGGAATTGATAAAAATGGGAAAAGTCGGTTTAAAGGGGTCTTCGAAATTCAACGATTTTGAAATTTATAGGATTGCAGATGGAAAAAATATATAATTCCATTATTGAAGCTTTAATTTTTGCTTCCGACGAGCCTATAACTGTTTCTGAAATTATTAAAGCAATTAAAGAAATTGATGGAGATGATGTAAAAATCAGCTCTGAAGATGTTGAAAATGCAGTTAATGAATTAAATGAAAAGTACTCTTCAAACGAGTTATCCATTAATATTATAAAAATATCGAACGGATTAACTTTTGCCACAAAACGGGAATATGCCAAATATGTAGGTTATCTTTCAACGGAAAAAAACAAAAGACGATTAAGTCAAGCTGCTTTGGAAACCCTTGCAATTGTTGCATATAAACAGCCGATTACTAAACCCGAAATTGAAACAATACGAGGTGTCAATTCGGATTATATGATCGGTACGCTTCTCGATAAAGGTTTGATAACTATTAAAGGACGGGCAGAAACAGTCGGCAGGCCTTTGCTTTATATTACTACCGATGATTTCCTGAAATATTTTGGTCTATATAAAATTAACGACCTGCCGAGACCTCGTGAAATTGAAGAAATAATGAATGACGAAGAATTTATAGAGCAAAAAAGAAAAATTATGATGAATGAAATTGAAGAAATTTTAGAAAACGAAAACGATGCTTCCGATGAAAGAAACAGTACGCCTGAATAAATTTATTTCCCAATGCGGTTTTACTTCCCGCAGAAAAAGTGAAGAATATATTAAAGAGGCAAGAGTAACTTTAAATGGGAAAGTTATTTATGATTTATCGATAAAAATAGATCCTTCTTCCGATGAAGTTTGCATAGACGGCGAAAAACTTCATCCGCAAAAAAAAGTTTATTATTTGTTGAATAAGCCGAAAGGCTTTATAACTTCTACCGATGATGAAAAAAATAGAAAAACCGTTATAAGTTTAATTAAAACCAACATTAAAATATTTCCTGTAGGTAGGCTGGATTTTAACACCACAGGTACCTTACTTTTAACTAATGACGGTGAATTTGCAAATTTTTTAACCCATCCTAAAAATAAAATTTCAAGACAATATAAAGTTCAACTTGATAAACCTTTAACTAAAGAAGATAAAATTATTTTGCTTAAAAGAATTATTTTGGATAAAAGACGGAGTAAATTCACCAAAATATCATTTCCAATTAATCGTAATTATAAAATAGTTAATGTTGAAACCGTTGAAGGCAGAAATCATTTTGTAAAAAATATGTTCGCAAGACTTAATTATAAAGTTATTTCATTGCATCGAAATTCTTTCGGCGGTATTTCAGCTAATAATATTGCTTTGGGGCACTTTGTGAAATTATCTTATACGGAAATAAATTATTTATATAAAAAATACGGTTGATATTTTTTATCATTGCTGAATATTACATTCGGCAATTTAATTTGCATTTAATAATTTTATAGATACGTAATTATAAAAGAATTATAAACTTGATTATATTTAAAATTTAAATTTCTTGTTTGTTATATTTTATTAATTCATGGAGGAATATTGGAAAATACCAATTTTACACAAGATACCAATTCACTAATTAAAAGAAGATTAGAAGAATTAGAAGAACTAAAAAAGAGAAATATTCAGCCATACGCTTATAATTACGACGTTGATTCTTATTCAACAAATATAAAAGAGAATTTTGATAAATTAGAAGGTAAAGACGTCAGCATCGCCGGTCGTTTAATGTCAATTAGAAAAATGGGAAAAGCTTCATTTGCCCATATTCAAGACTCGAAAGGACGCATTCAAATTTATCTTAGAAAAAACGATATAAATGAACAATACGATGTATTTAAATTATTGGATATCGGTGATATTGTTGGTATTAAAGGATTTGTATTTAAAACCAGAACGGGAGAAATAACTCTTCATACCAAAGAATTAAAATTACTTGCAAAATCCATACGCCCTATTCCGATAGCTAAAGAAGTGGTAGATGAAGATGATAATAAAGTAATTTACGATCAATTTGCAGATAAGGAATTAAGATACAGACAACGATACGTAGATTTAATTGTGAATTCCGATGTAAAAGATGTTTTCATAAAAAGGTCGAAAATTATTTCTTCGTTAAGAGCATTTTTAGATGAAAAAGGAATAATTGAAGTTGAAACACCGGTTTTACAACCGATGTATGGTGGCGCAGCCGCCCGTCCGTTTGTTACCCATCACAATACACTTGATATGAAATTATATTTAAGAATAGCCGATGAATTATATTTAAAACGTTTGATAGTAAGTGGTTTTGAAGGTGTTTATGAAATTTCAAAAGATTTTAGAAACGAAGGAATGGATAAAACACATAATCCGGAATTTACAATGATGGAACTTTATGTTGCATATAAAGATTATGAATGGATGATGAACTTTGTTGAGGAGATGATTACTGCAATAAGTAAAAAAGTATTCGGGACAACCGAATTTGAGATTGGCGACAAAAAAATCGATTTCAAAGCACCGTGGCATCGAATTAGTATGGTTGAAGAAATTCAATTAAAAACAGGTATAAATGTTTTGTCGGATTCTTTGGAAGAAATTAAAAAAGCGGCGGAAAAAAAGGGAGCTAAGCTTAAAGGTGATGAAAGTAGAGGTAAACTAATTGATGAATTGTTTTCCGTAACAATAGAACCTGATTTAATTGAACCTACATTTGTAGTTGACTATCCGCTCGAAATTTCACCCTTAGCTAAAAAACACCGGGAAAAGGAAGGGCTGGTAGAAAGATTTGAAGCTTATGTAATGGGCAATGAAATTTGTAATGCTTTTAGTGAGCTAAATGATCCGATTGATCAAAAAGAAAGATTTTTACAGCAGAAAAAAGCTATTGAATCCGGGGATTTGGAAGCGCATCAAATTGATGAAGATTGTGTAAAAGCGCTTGAATATGGTATGCCGCCCACAGCCGGCTTGGGTGTCGGTATAGATAGATTGGTTATGCTTTTGACTAATCAGTCTTCTATAAGGGATGTAATTTTATTCCCTCAGATGAAGTCTGAACAATGAGATTTTTCAGACGAAAATTCGTTAAACGAGGTTCTTTAAAAGAACTTGAAAACTGGACTGACATTTAATAAAGTATTTTATAACTTTTTATTTAAATAAATATTTTTAATAAAAATTGGTTTTACTTATTTAATAAATGATTAAAAAAGTATTGATATTTTTAGTTATTTTCTCAATTCCTATTTTGGCTAAAGGTAAGGATTCTACTTCAGTTATTACAAATGATAAACTAATATTTATAAAGACTTCGAAAAAATTAAATTATATTCCTCTGAGTTTATCTCTATTAAAAATCAAAGAAATTCCAATAAATCCTTTGAGTACAGCAATTAATTATAAAAATCTCGGAATTATCGGCGGGATTTATCTCGGTATAGGAATCGGTGTATATATTTATCAGAGGAATGCATGGTGGAGACATGAAGGAGCAAAATTCAGGATAAAAAATGATTGGAAATATGTATTATGGGAAGATAAGGCTGGGCATTTTTTTGCGGCAAATTTAATTGGACATATTTTATCATCAGGATTGGAAGGAGCCGATTTCCCTTCAAGCACTTCGGCTTTATATGGTGCAATAGGTGCATTTATGTTCCAAATGTATGTTGAAATTAAAGATGGATTCGGACCTCGATGGGGTTCTATCCCCGGTGATGCAATGGCCGATTTGCTTGGAGCATCTTATTATTTAGGTCAGTACTATTATCCTGTATTGAGAAATTTTCAGCCGCGGGTAAGTTATTTCCCATCACAAAAATTTCTTTACAGAAAACACAAAGATGGCAATATAATTGATGATTACGAAGGTCAGAAGTATTGGATAGCTATGAGGATGAAAAACATTCTTCCCGAACCTATTGCAAGATATTGGCCTTCATTTCTAATGCTGGACGTAGGAATGGGTGTGAAAAATTTGAACGGCGCCGGCGGAGGTTCTCACCAAGTATATCTGACTTTAGACCTAGACCCGGAAAAAATACCTTTATACGGTAAATTTTGGCAATTTATTAAAAACACATTGAATTATTTACATTTTCCGATGCCGGGAATTAGAATTTCACCACACGGTGCATTTTTAATTTTTGTTTATTGAAAGGTATCGCTTGCAATACAGTATTATTATACCTACACTTAACGAAAAAAAGTTGCTCCCTAGATTATTAAAACAATTAACAGAAAATAATATTCGTAAAGATTATCAATACGAAATAATTATTTCTGACGGTGGAAGCGATGACGGAACAATTCAAATTGCTGAAAATCATGCTGATATTGTTATTGAACATAAAATTAAATCATATCAAAATATTGCAAAAGGTAGAAATGACGGGGGAAAAGCAGCTAAGGGTAACATTCTGATTTTTATGAATGGTGATGTTGAATTAGAAAGTGTAAAAAAATTTTTTAATACGATAAAAAATAAATTCGTTAATAGCGATTATTTAGCAATGACTTGCAGCGTTTTAGTTTCTCCGAAAGAAAGGAAACCGGCTGATATTATTTTCCTTAATTTTTATAATTATTATTTTCACTTTCTTAATATAATCGGAATGGGAATGGGAAGGGGAGAATGCCAAATTATAAAAAAAGATGTGTTTGATAAAATAGGAGGGTATAACGAATCTCTTGTGGCAGGGGAAGATTTCGAATTATTCAAAAGGGTTAGGAGGTTTGGTAAAATATTATTTGAACAAAAAATGTTTATATATGAATCTCCTAGAAGATACAGAAAGTACGGACACTTTAAAATATTTTTTTCGTGGCTTTTCAATAGTATTTTTGTGATATTTAAAGATAAATCGCTTCATAAAAATTGGGAGCAAATAAGATAACGTGAAAAAAATTATTTTATTACTTTTTTTTATTGCCGGCATTACCTATGCACAAGTAGGTTATCTGGAATATAATAGTCCTATATATAAATTTTTAGAAAGGATGGAAACTCAACATCTAATTCATGGTTATAATTCATTTGAATTGCCTAAAACGCGGCAAGAAGTTGCTGATTATTTATTGAAACTGAGTTTAAAAAAATCGAAATTGGATAAGACCGATCAAAAATTATTAAATGATTATTTACAACAATTTGAATTTGATATAAATAAAACAAAAAAAAATACACATCGTTTTTCCCTAAAACAAAGTTTCCGGAATTGTTATCGAGTAAAGAAAAATTTCTTTACTTCTATACCTATAAAAATAAAATGAGCTTTTTTGTTAATTTTATCGGGAGTCTAAAAAATTTAAATTCATACGAAACAAACACAAAACAAAGCAAAAATGCAACCATAGTTACTTATAGCGGTTCAATATCGGCTTCGTTTGTGGATAAATTCGGTTTTAATATTAAAGCTACTAACGGTACATATTTTGACAATAGAAGTTTAGTTGATGAACAAAAAAATGTGAAATACAATTATAAATTTAACGATACATCTAAGTCTAATGTCGGCAGAAATTATTTCATAAAATTTTGGATAAATTATATCAGTCGAAGTTTGGAAAATAATCATCAATTAAATTATTTAAATTTCAATTTTTCATTAGATTGGAAAATTTAAAGCACTATTAAATGAAAAAAAAGATAACATCTATTCCAGTTATTATATTTGCCTTGTTTTTCGGCATTGCTATCGGTTTTCAATTTCAGAGTCTCATACCGGAAAGTACTGTACAAAAAGATGCAAATAAAATAAGAGATATTCTTAATTATACAACTAAATTTTACGTAGAAAAAGTCGACACAACTAAATTGGTCAATTCAGCAATTGACGGAATGTTAGACCAATTAGATCCACACACGGTTTATATACCTGCAGCTCAACAAAAAATTATATCCGAAGAATTCAGAGGAAATTTCGGGGGAATTGGAATTGAATTTCAAATTATTAGTGATACGATAAATGTAGTAACTACTTTAAAAGGAGGACCAAGCGAGGAACTGGGAATATTATCCGGTGATAGAATTGTAAAAATAAACGGTAAAAATTGTGTTGGATTTAGTGACAAACAAGTTGTAAACGACTTGCGAGGTAAGGAGGGAAGTATTGTTAATATAACAATTTATCGGCCTATTCTTCATAAATTACTTCGCTTTACAATTAAACGTGCTAAAATTCCCCTTTATTCGATAGATGCATTTTTTATGTGGGATGATTCTACAGGTTATATAAGTCTGACAAAGTTTTCTGAAACAACGACGGAAGAGATGAAAAATGCATTAGAAAAATTAAGTAAACGCGGTATGAAAAGACTAATATTAGATCTAAGAAACAACCCCGGCGGTTATTTAGATCAAGCTGTAAATGTGGCGGATTTTTTTATAAATGATCATAAATTAATTGTTTACATAAAAGGACGAATAAAGAAATTTGATGAAAAACTATATGCACAAAAAAGTTACCCATACAAAAAACTGCCGCTAATTATTCTTGTTAACGGAGCAACAGCTTCAGCTTCCGAAATTGTTTCGGGAGCAGTTCAAGATTGGGATAGAGGCTTAATAGTAGGGGAAACAACATTTGGTAAGGGTTTGGTGCAGCGTTCCTTTGTTTTACCCGATAATTCTGTAGTGCGTATTACAATTGCAAAATATTATACTCCGTCCGGCAGAGAAATTCAACGGAATTATAAGAAGAATAGGAAAGATTATTTTTTAGAAGTTGAGTTAAGGAAAGAAAAATCGGGTAATAACATTTACCACAAAATGGATTCTGTTTCAACTAAAAAAGTTTATTACACAAAAGATGGTCGTAAAGTGTACGGTGGAGGAGGTATTACGCCGGATTATTTTGTACCTAATAAAAAAGTGGATAGTTATAGTTTAGAACTATTCCAAAAAAATATTTATTATAAATTTATAGGAAATTATTTGGATAAATATGGTAAAAAAATTCATAAAAAGTATAACAACAATTTGAATGATTTTAATAAACAATTCCATTTTAATAAAGAAACAATAAAAGCATTTGTGAAATTTGCTTCTCAAGACAGTGTAAAATTTAATAAACACGAATTTAAGAAAGATAAAACGTTTATTTTATCACGTCTAAAAGCTTTTATTGCACGAGTATATTGGCATCAAAAGGGATGGTATTATATTTTATTAGGAGAAGATCAACAATTTGAAAAAGCAATTACATTATTTCCTGAAGCTGAGAAATTATCTCATCTGAAATAGTTTGACAAAACAAGTTTAATAAATAAAATTTGGGGAAATTAGAATGGAACAGAAATTATTTTATTACTTAAATAAATATCCGGATATCGATACAAGTGTTTTTCTTGCTCCGAGTGTAAAGATTATTGGAGATGTTCAAATAGATAAAAATTCAAGTATTTGGTTTAATTCAATAATACGCGGAGATGTTAGTTATATAAAAATCGGAGAAAACACAAATATTCAAGATGGTTCTATTTTACACGTAACAAACGATAAATTCCCATTGAATATCGGAAACAATGTTACAATTGGACATGGTGCAAAATTACATGGCTGCACATTAAATGACCTTTGTCTTATTGGTATCGGTGCAATAGTACTTGATGGTTCATTAGTGGAAAGTTATTCAGTTGTGGCTGCCGGAGCAGTTGTAACACCGAATTTTACAGTGCCTTCGGGAAAATTGGTTGCGGGTGTGCCTGCTAAAATTATCAGGGATTTAACGGAAGATGAAAAAGAAGAGTTAAAACATTCGGCTGATATGTATAATAAATATGCTCAAATAACCAAAAAATCGTTAGATACAAAAAAATATTTGTAACAGCTTGACTATTTTATTAAAACTGAAATGTTTACATAAAATAAATGATTAAATAATTGATAATATCGTGATAAAAAATCTTTCCATAAATAATAGTACAAATTATAAACTAAGCAAACGGGATATACACAAAATAGTTGGTCTTCTTAAAAAAGAGTTAAAATTTTCAATTTCTTTTTTAGAAATTACTTTTGTTAATGAAAAATTAATTATTGATATCAATAAGAAGTATTTAAATCATAATTATAATACAGATATAATTGCCTTTAATTATTCAGAAGAAAATTTTATTTTAGATGGTGAAATTTTTATTTCATTAGACGATGCATACTCAAATTCGCATAGATTCAAAACAACATTAAATAAAGAGATTATCAGATTGGTATCACATGGTATTCTTCATTTACTTGGGTATAACGATATAGAAAATGATGATCGTAAAAAGATGAAAAAGGTTGAAAATTATTTGGTTAAAAAATTTTCAGAATTATTTATTAGAGAGATTGTAATTTATGACAGCAAAAATTGTTGAAGTTTTAGCAGAAATATTGGATGGATTAAATAAAGATTTTACCATTGAAGAAGTTAATAAATCTTTAAAGGAAAAAAATAAATTTGACAAGCAAACCGTCAGTGCTGCTTTTAGTTTAGTTTATGATAAAGTATTAAGTAATAAAGTATCCGGTCGGAAAAATAAAGATCAAGCCCCATATTTTAGGTTATTAACCGAAGAAGAGAAAGAAATTATTGGTTTGGATAATTATAACTATTTAATGTATCTTTATAACATCGGGTTATTGGTTGCTGAAGATTTTGAAATAATAATTGAGCAGTTAACAATGTTTCCTAAAGAGTCAATTACCAAAGAAGATATAAATTGGATAATTTTAATTTCATTAGTTGACTTTGATAATGAAATTATTCCCGGCAGCAGGGTTTTACTTTATTCTTCCGATACTATAAATTAAATAAATATTTTAACTATTAACATTTATTTATATCCCAGCAAATATTTTTTACGATAAAATTAGTCAATTATAATTTTTGGCAAAATAAAATGGTAATTAATATAACATTGCATAAAAAAATAAATGAATATCTTACGGAACTTTCCGGGATAAAACGTGTATCAAATTATACAGTAATATCATATAAGAAAGATTTAGAACAGTTTTTCGAATTTTATGAAGAAAACAAGATTGGAAAAATTCAAAATATAACGGAAAATACTATTCGACATTATTTAATGCATTTGAACGAAAATAATTTAAATAAAAGTACAATATCCAGAAAACTTTCTGCACTGCGGGGTTTATTTAACTATTTGGTACGTTTAGAAGAAATCCAGATAAACCCGATACAAAACATTTCAAATCCAAAAATAAAAAGGAACCTTCCGGAAATAATTAATGTTGATTCTTATATAGAAATTATTAGATTAATAGAAAAATTAAAAAATTATAATAATCGACTAATGATAAAATCTATATTCGAATTACTATACGGAAGTGCTTTAAGAGTTTCAGAATTATGTAATTTAAATATCGGCGATATAAATTTTGAAAACCACACCATTAAAATTAAAGGTAAAGGTGATAAAAATAGAATTGTACCTATTGGCAAAATCGGATTAGACACAGTTAAAGAATATTTAAAGACCAAAAATAATTTTAATATAAAAGATCCGCTATTTGTTACAAAATCAAACAAAAGAATTTATTCGCGTTTTGTTTATCGAATTGTTAAAAAATATATCGCCCAGGTTTCCGATATTGCAAAAAAAAGTCCGCACATATTACGTCACAGCGCTGCAACACACATGTTGGATAATGGTGCAGACTTACTTGCTGTAAAAGAAATATTGGGACATGAAAGTTTATCAACAACCCAAATCTACACTCATGTCAGTGTAGAGCGTTTAAAAAAATCATATAAATCAGCACACCCTAAAGCATAAGGAGCTATTATGAATATCCAAATAACATCGAGGAAATTTAGGGCAAAAGAATCCCTAAAAGATTTCACAAAAAAAGAATTAAAATCGCTCGAGAAATTTAATAGTGATATTTTAGAAGCAAATGTAATTTTAAGTTATACCCATTTAAAAGACAGTAAAAAAACAGCAGAAATGGTTGTGCAGATACCTGGAAAAGTATTTAAAGCTGAGGCTACAACAGATGAATTCAGAAAGTCTATTAGAACTTGTACGGAAAAACTAACCCGACAATTAAAAAATCATAAAGAAAAACAAAGGGTCAAAGTTAAATAAAATGGAAATTTCAGATAAAAATATTTCTCGTAAAGAAAGTATAACCGTAGAATTCTTTTTTGAAATTACAAAAGAAAAGTTTAATTTAATTTTATTAAATGATAAAGTCGGTTTTAATAAAATTATAACGGAACAAAACTTACACAGACCCGGTTTAGCATTAGCCGGGTATGTGAATTTATTTTCGTATAAAAGAATTCAAATTTTTGGGAATACTGAAATTACTTATTTGCAACATTTAACAAAAGCAAAAAGAGTTGAAGCACTAACGAGAATATTCAAATTTGAAATTCCATGTGTAATTATCACAAATGGACTTAAACCTTCGGATGAAATAATTTTATTAGCAAATAAATACAATATCCCGATTTTCAGCTCTTCATTTCCAACAACAAAAACTGCTTATTTGATTAGCGATTTTTTAGATGATCAATTTAGTCCCCGTATTTCAATTCATGGTTCTTTTTTAGATGTATATGGTGTGGGGATGTTATTCGTAGGCAAATCGGGAATAGGTAAAAGTGAAGTAGCCTTAGATTTAGTTGAAAGGGGACATAGATTAGTTGCCGATGATGTTGTGATATTCACAAAAAAAGGCGAAGGAATTCTTATGGGGTCGGGTACTCATCTCGTTAAGCATTTTATGGAAATACGCGGCATTGGAATTATAGATGTGAGAAGCATGTTCGGAATAAGGGCAATTAGATTTCAAAAAAGATTAGAAATAATAATTGAGTTGGAAGTATGGAATAAAAATAATACTTATACTAGAACCGGACTTGATGAATCTACAATTACAATTTCAGATATAGAAATTCCGCATCTTAAACTTCCTATTGTACCGGGTAAAAATATTACGGTAATTTCCGAAGTAATTGCATTAAATTATTTACTAAAACACTATGGCTACGATGCAGCAAAAAAATTATCGGACAGATTAAATAAGAAAATTCTACAAGGAAAAGCCGAAACAGGTAGAAACGTAAATTATTTTGAACATGATTTTGAATAATTTTTAAATAATTTTTGTTGATTAAAAAGATTCATTTTATTATCTTCGCAACCGAATTATGAAAGACTTTTACTATTTTTCGAAGAACAAATTAAAGTTTGTTGAGATACGTAACTTTAAGAGAAAATTCGTTTTTCTCGTAATTTTTTTCTCATTAATGTCGTCGTTTCTCATCTTTGGTTCATATTATATTTTGAATCAATTTTTAAATTCTGATTCTCAAGTAAAAAGTTTGCAATTGGAAAATAAACAATTAGGCGATAAACTTACTTCAGTACTTCAAAAATATCAAAATTTTGATGCCCGGTTAGACAGTTTGATTAAAGAAAATAACTATTTGAGATTAGCAGTTAACTTAAAACCGATAAATATTAAGGGAAGAGAAAACAGTATCGGAGGCGGGTTATTTGGAGAAATTCCTATTACAAGTTCCGATTATATAAATAAAGTTGTTAATAGCTTGGATAAATATGTAAGAAAGATATCGACACAAATGAAATTAACGAAAACAAATTATGTACAGATAAAGAAAACTCTTACGTTAAACAAAAAACTTTATGCCGATTTACCTGCCATAAAACCTACCAACGGTCCTTATGGCGATGGGTTCGGAATGCGGCTGCATCCTATACTAAAAATTTGGAGGATGCATAATGGAATTGATATTTTGGTAGATATTGGAACACCTGTTTATGCAACAGGTGGAGGGGTTGTTTCTTTTGTCGGAAGAGAAGGTGGTTACGGATTAACCGTGAAAATAGATCACGGGTTTGGTTATACGACTTTATATGGTCACTTAAAAAGAATTCTTGTTAGAAAAAATCAGAAAGTTGTTCGTGGTCAAAAAATAGCATTAAGTGGTAATACAGGGCTTTCTACTGGTCCGCATCTTCATTATGAAGTACGTCACGACGGAATTGCCCTGAACCCTCGTAATTTTATTTTTGATAATGTCAATTTATTTGAAATTGTTAAAAAGTAATAATTTATATCGGAGTATTTTCTATGATATGGACTGTTGAATTAGCTTCTTTTTTAGATGATGCCCCCTGGCCTGCAACTAAAGATGAATTGATTGAATATGCTGATAGAATTGGGACCCCTTATGAAGTTATTGATAATTTGAAAGAATTAGAGGATGATGAGGAAATTTACGAATCTATTGAAGATATTTGGCCGGATTATCCGACCGAGGAAGACTTCTTTTACAATGATGATTATTATGACTATACTTGATAATTGTACATTTTGATGAAAATTTTAACTGAAAATGTTCGCGGGCAACAAAAAGCATTAAAAATTTTAAAATACATTATTGAATCAAAAAAAATTCCTCATGCTTTTTTATTTTCGGGCATCAATGGTATTGGAAAGCATTTAATCGCAATAAATTTTATTAAGGAGCTCTATAATTCCAATCAAAACGATAAAAAACTATTTAATTTAATAGAGCACCTTCAGGAACCTTATGTAAAATTTGTTGTTCCGCTTCCACGTGGGAAAAATGAACTGCCGAATGATTTACCGTTAGCTAAATTAAATCAAGATAAAATAGAAGAAATTAATTCTGAAATCTCAAAAAAAATTGTAAATCCTTACCATAAAATATCAATTGATAAAGCTACCAATATAAAAATTTCGAGTATTAGAGAAATAAAAAAAGTTATTTCACTTACTTATCACGACGTAAAATATAGGGCAATAATTATATCGGATGCTCATTTAATGAATACATTTGCTCAAAATGCTTTATTAAAAAGTTTAGAAGAACCTCCCCCTGGTATCATATTTATTTTAATAACGCCGTTTCAAGATAAATTATTGGAAACCATCGTTTCTCGCTGTTGGGTCATTAATTTTAAACCGCTTTTAGAAAAAGATGTTCTCGATATTTTAATTAATGTATTCCATTACGAAAAACAATTAGCCGTAAAAGCAGCTCATTTTTCAGAAGGTTCAGTCCAAAAAGCAATTGAATTACTAGATAATGATATTGTTAAACTTTTAGACAAAACCATTATAATTCTTAGATATGCATTAGGAAAAAGATATCAAACGGCAATTACTCAGTTAACTAATATTTTGGAAAATAACGGAATAAACGTTTTTCTTTCGATATTAAATTTAATTTTAATTTGGTTTAATGATGTAATGAAAAATAAATTTCAGATTCCAAATTATTATTTTGATGATTATCATGATACATTACTAAAATTCAATGAAAAATTCGAAAAAGCAGATTTTAACCGAATATATAATAATATTACAAGATTAATAAAATCTACAGAAAATAATGTTAACTTGAATATAATAATATTGAATATTATATTTGAATTAGCTAGTATTGGTTTAAGGCAGTAACAAATGTTCCATATAGATATTTCTTCACTCGCTACGTCATTAAAGGATAAAAATACCCAAAAGAACTTAGAACATCATTGTAATTTTATATATCAAAAATTAATCACGGACAATATATTAAATCATAGCAGGCATGTTAGTGCTTGTTTTTCATGTGAAGTTGAAAATTGCCATGTTATTCCTTTTGATCAAAGAGAAATTGTTGAATGTTATTCTAATGGTTTAATCGGAAACGGGTTTATTGAAATACCAAAAACAATATCCGATAGTTTTCAACTGAATAAAGAAAATTTCCTTATTGTCGAATTTGAAAATAATTCTGAAATAGTAAAAGTTTTAGAAATTGGAGAAATTGTACGTATTAAAAGAAAGGAAATGGGGCTTTACGGTGAGAAGTTACCTATTGCGATAAGGCAAGCAAATGATGAAGATTTAGAAAAATATAAAGATAATGTGAAAGAAGAATTGTCAGCTCACGTAATCTTTCAACAAAAAGTAGAAAAATATAACCTTTCGATGAAATTAGTCAACGTTCATTATCAGTTTGATAGAAAAAAACTTTATTTTTTTTACACATCCGACGGCAGAGTTGATTTTAGAGCATTAGCAAAAGATTTAGCAGCAGAGTATAAAGTTCGAATAGAATTACGCCAAATAGGAGTAAGGGATGAAGCGAAAAAAATTGGCGGTATCGGAACTTGTGGAAGGGAATATTGTTGTTCGGCTTTCTTAAATAATTTTAAAAGGATTACGACACAATTAGCAATTGAACAAAATTTAAATTCAAAATTGGGGAAACTTAGCGGTCCTTGTGGAAAACTAAAGTGTTGTCTTTCTTTCGAA
>CAZXJG010000041.1:17492-20754 GCA_964640985.1 uncultured Melioribacteraceae bacterium
CCACTCATCATCATTGGGATTACAATTTTAGTCGTTTCTTAAATTATAATAATATCATTTCTTAAATCTGTTATTCTTTATAACTTTTTCATAATTTGTACATCAATAATAATTTAACTAATGTAATAAATATTGTAGAGGCTAAAATGAAAAAAGTAGTAATTGTAGATGCCAAAAGAACTCCGATCGGTTCTTTTTTAGGAACGTTATCCTCTCTTAAAGCCACAGAATTAGGGAAAATTGTAATTTCTTCAATTCTTGATAGAACGAAAATTGATAAAGCAATTGTAAATGAAGTAATTATGGGAAATGTTCTGACTGCGGGTTTAGGACAAGCTCCTGCAAGGCAAGCAGCCTTAACCTCAGGCTTACCAAACCATGTTGAATGCTTAACAATCAATAAGATGTGCGGTAGCGGCTTAAAAGCCGTTATGCTCGCCCATCAAGCGATTTTAACAGGTGATGCGGAAGTTATTATTGCCGGCGGAATGGAAAGTATGTCAAACGCTCCACATCTTCTTATGAATTCAAGAAAAGGATATCGTTTGGGGAATAAAAAAATTGTTGATTCTATAATTGTAGATGGACTTTGGGATGTATATAATGATATTCATATGGGTAGTTGTGCAGAATCATGCGCACAGGATTTTCATTTTACCAGAAAACAAGTAGATGATTTTGCAGTTGAATCGTATAATAGGGCAATAAATGCTCAAAAAAACGGATTATTTAATGAAGAGATTGTACCCGTAACCGTTAAACGAAAAAAAGAAGAAATTTTAATAACCGAAGATGAAGAGCCAAAAAATGTCCGTTTTGAAAAAATCCCTCTTTTAAAACCGGCATTTGAAAAAGATGGAATTGTAACGGCAGCTAATTCATCAAAAATAAATGATGGTGCTGCAGCTCTTTTGTTAATGTCTGAAGAAAAAGCCTTAGAATTAGGTTATAAACCGCTTGTTGAAATTGTTGCTCAAAGTTCTGCCGCAAAAGCACCTATTGAATTCCCTACTGCTCCGGCAGATGCAATAATTAAAATATTAAAAAAAGCCGATCTTAAAAAAGAAGATATAGATCTATTCGAAATAAATGAAGCCTTTGCCGTTGTTTCGTTAGCTGTTAATAAAATTGTAGGATTAGACCCTTTTAAAATCAATGTAAATGGCGGGGCAGTTGCTTTAGGGCATCCAATTGGAGCAAGCGGAGCTAGAATTTTAACGACTTTAATTTATGAAATGAAAAGAAGAAACCTGAATTTAGGTTTAGCTTCTTTATGTATTGGCGGCGGCGAAGCATCTGCAGTGATTGTTAAAAATTATAAATAATGTGAGGTTTATAATGGAAATTAATAAAGTGGCGATTATCGGAGCAGGAACTATGGGCAATGGAATTGCACACGTGTTTGCTCAAAATGGTTTTCGAGTTACATTAGTCGATATAAAACAGGAATACATCGATAGGGGAATGCAAACAATAAGCAAGAACTTAGATAGACAAATCAAAAAAGGAATAATAACCGAACAAGAAAAAATAGAAATATTTCAAAGAATTAACACTTTAGTAGGAATAGAAGGAATTGAAAAAGATACTGATTTAATTATTGAAGCAATAATTGAAAGCAAAGAGGCTAAATTAAATATATTCAAGAAGTTAGAACCAATAATTAAAGAAGAATCTATATTTGCATCAAATACATCATCAATTTCCATAACCGAACTTTCTTCAGTGTGCAGAAGTGATAGATTTATTGGAATGCATTTTATGAATCCGGTTCCGGTAATGAAATTAGTTGAAATTATCAGAGGGTATTCTACATCCGACAAAACATACGAAACAATAAAAAATATTTCGTTAAAGTTAAATAAAACTCCTGTAGAAGTTCAGGACTTCCCGGGATTTATTTCAAATAGAATTTTAATGCCGATGATAAACGAAGCAATTTTTGCACTTTATGAGGGTGTGGCATCTGCCGAAGATATTGACACAGTAATGAAATTAGGTATGGCTCATCCAATGGGACCTCTAACTTTAGCCGATTTTATCGGTTTGGATGTTTGTCTCGCTATAATGGATGTACTTTATACGGGATTTAACGATCCAAAATATAGACCATGTCCTTTATTAAAAAAAATGGTGGCTGCAAACAAATTAGGCAGAAAAACAAAGGAAGGCTTTTTTAAGTACGAATAATTTAGATTATGCTCCATCTATATTAATTATTGATATAAATTAGAAAAATTTTGATAACTAATTATGTGTTGAACTATGTCTGCAAGGAAAAATCAAAAATATATTTTAATTAGTAATATAAAATCAATATTCCATGACTTTCGTAATAAGATGTCGGGAATTTCACTACCAGAATATTCTACTTTTAGTATATATGCAATTTTTGTTGGTGCTGCCGCAGGTTTAGGAGCAGTGTTTCTTCATGAAATAATTCATTTGCTGCACGAATTATTTTTCAATTTTGCCGATAAAGAGTTGATTTTTCTTGGAACTGCAGCTGTAATTATTTTGCCGCCTATCGGTATGCTGATACAAAGTTATATGATTAAATTATTCCCAAAAACTGCAAAGAAAAAGGGAGTTTCCGATGTTATAAAATCTGTCGCGCTGAATGGGGGACACATATCATTTAAAACAACGATATTCCATTTTATTGCTCCGGTTATTTGTATAGCGACAGGTGGCACAGTTGGGCCCGAAGGTCCTGCTGCACAAACAGGCGGGGGATTAGCAAGTAAATTTGCCGGAATGTTCGGTTTATCGGATTCTAAAAGAAGAATATTTACAGCCGCAGGCTCGGGAGCTGCAATTGCCGCAATTTTTAATTCACCGCTTGGCGGAGTGTTTTTTGCTTTGGAAATCGTTCTTTTAAATGATTTTCAAGCATCTTCTTTTTCCGCTCTTATTCTTGCTTCCGTTACCGGCAGTGCAATTTCCCGAATATTTTTAGGGAACAAATCAATTTTTCATTTTAGTCCGCCTATAATCGGCGATTATTCTAATTTTTATATTTATATCATTTTAGGACTTTTTGCCGGATTTCTATCCCTTTTATTCATACGATATTCATCGAGTATCGAACATTTATTTAAGACAAAAATATATAAAGTAATTCCCAAATGGGCTGGTATGTTAGGTGTTGGTTTGATTATGGGTATTAGCGGATTTTTTTTCAAAGATATTTTTGGTGTTGGATATAGTGGAATAAATAAAATTCTTGCCGGTTCGTTAGCTTGGCAGATTGTTCTAATAT
>CAZXJG010000042.1:0-16800 GCA_964640985.1 uncultured Melioribacteraceae bacterium
GTTTAATGAATGGATATTGTTTTGGAATTTCTGCGGCGTAATAATTATAAATACCGAAACCTAAAATTACATCTTTATTTTCCGGATTTAATTTATAGGCTCTATTAACTAATGGTAAAGCTTCTTTTGCATCAAGTGCCGCTTTAAAAAAATCTTTACGCAATGCATGAAGTCTGCCCCTAAAGCCTAATGCTCCTCCTTTAAAAAAAATAGCATCCACATTATTTGGGTCTTTATCTAAAATTTTATCACAAAATTTTATTGTAGCATCTAATTTTTTAATAAAAATATCATCGTATTTCTTGCTTTCGGGATTAAGGGTTATTCTCCACCAATCAATCATAGCTTCAAAAAATTTACCGGCGGGTTCTTGTGGGAATTCTTTTTGTACGGTTAAAAATGTGGCTTCAGCTTTTTTAAATTTTATATTGTATATCTGGTTTATGCCTGCGGTAATTAAGGAATCGTAGTTAGTATTCTGTGCAATAATAGTTGTAGAAAGTAAAAATAGGAATAAAATTTTTTTTATCATTTTTGTTCAAATTACCATTTCAATTAAATTATCGAATCTTAATTTACAAAATTTTTAAAGGCAAAAAAGTTCAGTAATTCGGGGACAAAATTAAAATTGCCCAAAACAACACGTTATAAATATAATAAAAAATATTTTTCCGGTTAAATTCTTTGAATTTAGCGTTACGGCTGTCTAATATGTTGACTGATGCTGACTGAGCGTCGAAGTCGGCAATTACATCTCGACTCCGCTCGATGCTCACAGAACTCACCTATTAAAAATATCCCGCAAAAGTCGGGGCAATTGTATACGCCTGCCTTTTTTCGGGAATACTGTTACTTAAACGGATTCTGTTTTGATCATTAAAAAAGCCGTATCTTAAAGTTAGTCCCAAATAATTAGTGATATCGCAATGAGACATCAGCAAAAATCCATTCCAATTCAAAGTGTTCTTTTCCGTTTTAACAATACCGTAATTGAGTTCACCTCCGATAATTAATTTTTTTATAGGTGTTAGCGTAAAGTCCAAATCGAAAACATTACGAGTATTTTTCTCGATTGAATTTTGTGGACCGCGGATAACGAATAAGAATGCCATTCTCGCGAATGTGAGAATGACATCCTTGTATTTTACAAAAAAACATGCAAATTATAAATATGCACTTTCACCGAGAAGAGCCTCGTCAACGCCTTCTTCTTCTTCTTCTCTTGTAACTTTAACAGGTGTAAACTTGTTAATTATAACGAGCATTACGTAAGTAAACACAAATGCATAAATGGAAGCTCCAATTACCGATACCAATTCTTTAAGGAAGAAAGTACCGCCCCCAAAAATCAATCCGTTTGCACCGCTGGGGTTTATTGCAGTAGAAGCAAAAAGACCAAGCATAATAACACCAATTGTACCTCCAACACCGTGAACACCCCAAACATCAAGTGCATCATCCCATTTAAATCTATTTTTTAAATCAATAGCAAGAAAACATATAATTCCTGCAATAACTCCGATAATAGCTGCAAAAGTCGGAGAAACAAACCCTGCGGCAGGCGTTATGGTGGCTAACCCGGCAACAGCGCCCGTTAAAAATCCGGTGAATTTAGGTTTTCCGGTTCTAGCCCACTCAATTATCATCCAAGTAACCGAAGCAAAAGATGCCGCAATGTCGGTGTTTAGAAATGCCACAGCAGTAATTGAGTTAACCTGCAGTTCACTTCCGGCGTTAAAACCATACCATCCGAACCATAAAAGTCCGGTGCCGAGAGCAACAAGGGGTATGCTGTGAGGTCCGGATTCTTTAATTTTTCTTTTACCCACATAAAATACGGAAGCAAGTGCAGCCATACCTGCAATAGCGTGAACAACAATTCCGCCTGCAAAATCCAAAACTCCCCATTGTTGAAGTAATCCGCCGCCCCAAACCATATGAACAAATGGGAAATAAACAAAAAGCTGCCATACAATTAAAAATACAAGATATGCTTTAAATCTAATTCTGTTTGTGAAAGCTCCTGTAATAAGAGCCGGAGTAATAATAGCGAACATCATCTGATATGCAATAAACACGAGTATCGGAATATTCCCATTACCCGAAAATGCGGTTGAAAGCGTAATGCCGCTGAGAAAAGCTTTGTCTAAATTCCCAATAACACCTCCGGCACCGCCGCTAAAACAAAGTGAATATCCGACAAAATACCATAATATTGTGGTTATTCCCATAGATACAAAACTTTGCATCATAATGTTAAGTACATTTTTTCTGCCGACAAGTCCACCGTAGAAAAAAGCAAGACCTGGTGTCATAAGCATAACAAGACTTGTTGCAAGCAGCATAAAGCCTGTATTACCTGCATTAAAACCCATAAAACACCTCCTGAAATTGATTGATTTTAGTTATCGTTGAGAAATGATTTGATTTTTTTGCCCCGAATACCATAAAACTTGAATAGTTAAATGTTTAGTTTGTTTGATATAAGCAAATTAAGAAATGTAGTGTATCTTTAGCAAATTAAATTGTTTTAAAATTTAATAATTAGCGTTTTTAGATAATAAATAAAATATTAATGCCTTGTTAATTGTATGGAGTAATTTTTTTTATGATGATTTATCAATTCCTGTTCGATCTTCAATTTCAATTTACGAAGGGCTTTTTCTGTTTGTGCTGTCTCGTGTTCTTTTTCAACGGAAACAGGTGGAGCAACTCTTTTATCACAATCAGAAATGGTGCACTTTTCACAGGTATCGTTTACAATTCTATCAGGTATTTGAGGGTCGTTCCAAAATTTAATTTTTTTCTTTAAATTTTCGTCCAATAAAAACCCCAATGTAATACTCGTTAAACTTCCTTTTACTAACCTGCTTGCCTTTGCAACTGAAATACATAAAAATTGATCATCCGAATTGTGGAATTTTGAACGTAAAACACTGGAAATTTTAATATTTGAACGAGAATTTTTATGAAAACTCTCTTTTAGTTTTTCAAGTACTTCTATTGATACCCAGCGTCTGCAGTAATGTTCGTTGCTATGATATCCACCGGGATTTTGCGGAATATTTAATCGTAGTTCTTTTGACAGATGGTAGTCTTCTCGGTTGATGTTCGTATTAAAGCGCAGAAAAAAGAATTTATTAAGATTAAAAAATTTAGGTGCGAGATTTGCAATTCTCTGAAAAAACATTTCGGGAGAGGCATTATATTTTTCAATTAATCCCAAAAATGATTTCCGGTTCCAGGTTGTTTCATTAAAAAAATCTTTTAAATCTTGGAGTAATAATTTTTTATTCAGTATCAAAGCGGTAGAAAAATAAGATGCTTTATAATTATTTAATAACTGATCAAAGGTTTCTAATTTATAGTTAGAATAAGAGTAGCTTCTTTCTTTAATTCCGAGAAAATTATATGCCAATTCTTTTCCTATAATAAAAGCTTTTTGGGAATCGGAAAGTTTGTCATTTAAAAGTATAGTGTTTTTCTTTCCTTTAATAACAGTTGCGCGCATTTCTTTAAGTTCTTTGAATTTATTTAAAGAAGACTCGTCAACATCATAGTTGAATTTTATTTTTAAGATTTCACTGAGGGTTTTGTAATTAATTTGAGCTTCTATTTTAATATTGTGTTTTTTAGTAAACTTTTCAACGGTGTTTTCCAAATCATCAAAATAATTATCGTTAAATTCTTTGTAGGTTCTTAGGGCTGTTCTGCTAAAATTACTTCTGCTCATTTCCGAACTTTTTGCCATTTCAATTAATGTGGCAACTAACGCGCTTAACTGCAGAGGAGCATTAGACATTAATACTATTAGTCTGTTAATATCGAGTCCGTAATGATCTAAAGGCAGTTGTTCTAAAATGTTCGATTCTAAAAGATCGCCGATAGGGGTTAAGTTTTTTGTTAATTTTAATGATACTAATTTATCGTAAGTAACATTTAAGGCTTCGGCCAAAGCGGCTATTTTATCGGATTTAGGATATTTTTTCCCGCTTTCAATTTCATTTAAATAAGAAACGGACAAATCACTTCTTGAAGCTAATTCGGAGAGTGAAAGCCTTTGAGCTTGGCGGAGTTGCTTAAGTTTCAATCCGAAAATAAGTTTAATGTGATTTTTTGTCGGTCTCAAAGTTTAATAAATGTTTTTTAAAATTTTTTTTGAACACTGCAAATATAATAAAAAAGATAATATTCTAATAGCAAATATTCGTCATTAGCGAAATTTCGCTTGATTGTTTTATGTAAAGTCTATATTTTTTAAATGTTCTTTTAAAGAAAATTGAAATTGTCTGACAAAAACTAAAAGTGAGATGCGATGGAAACATCAACTATCATAAAAAACAGACTTTTTGATATTATACCCTACCAAATATCAAATTTCCCGCGCGAAGATGCAATTTGTGATAAAAAAAATGGCAAATGGCGAAAATACAGCTCCGTTGAAATTCAGAAAAAAGTAGATGAGTTTAGTCTTGGATTACTAAAATTAGGTTTTCAAGAAGGGGATAAGTTTTCCATTATTTCTTATAACCGCACGGAATGGAATTTTGTTGATTTGGGAATTCTTCAAATGGGTGGCATCAATGTTCCTATTTATCCTAATATGAGCGAAGAAAATTACGAATATATTTTTAATGATGCAGAGGTTAAATTGGTTTTTGTTGAGAACAAAGAATTGTATGACAAAGTAATGAGAGTTAAATCGAAAGCCGGAACTGTTCAAGATATTTATGTTTTCGAAAAATTTGAAGGTGCTAAACTTTGGTCTGAAATATCTGATCAAGCGGATTATTCTTTAGAGGGAAAATTAGAAGAAATTGAAGATTCAATTGACACAGAAGATCTTGCAACAATTATTTATACCTCCGGAACAACGGGCATTCCGAAAGGGGTGATGCTTTCTCATAAAAATATAATTAGTAATGTTGTTTCTTTAATGCAGATAATGCCGTTAAATAAAAACGACAGGATGATAAGTTTTCTTCCAATATGCCATATTTTTGAAAGAACATCCATCTATTTTTATATGACTGTGGGTGGAGCGGTATATTATGCGGAAAGCATAGATAAAATTGGCGAAAATTTAAAAGAAGTAAAACCCAATTATTTTACAACTGTGCCGAGAATATTAGAGAAAGTATACGAAAAAATAATGGATAAAGGCAGGGAATTAGATCCTTTGAAAAAAGCTATTTTCGGATGGGCGGTTAATTTGGCAAACCACTTTGATCCCAAGGGTGAAAACGATATTTTCTATAAAATCAGACTTTTTGCTGCCCGGAAATTGGTTTTCAGCAAATGGATGGAAGCTCTTGGCGGAGAGGTAAAAGGTGTAATTAGCGGCTCCGCTTCGCTTCAACCACGTTTAGCCAGAATTTTTACTGCCGCCGGGGCAACCGTTAAAGAAGGGTATGGTTTAACGGAAACTTCTCCAGTGCTGACGTGTAATCGTTTTGCTCAAGGAGATTATTATCTTGGAACCGTAGGACTGCCAATTCCGGATGTGCAGATAAAAATTGCGGAAAACGGTGAGATTCTTGCCAAAGGTCCAAATATAATGAGCGGATATTATAACAAACCTGAATTTAGTAAAGAGGTATTTGACCAAGAGGGCTGGTTTCACACAGGCGATATTGGAGAATGGGTTGAGGGTAGGTTCTTAAAAATTACGGATCGATTGAAAGAGGTTTTTAAAACATCGGGTGGAAAATATATTGCCCCTCTTCCAATTGAAAATAAAATGAAAGAGTCGCTCTTTATAGATGAAATTATGGTTATAGGTGAAAATAGAAAATTTGCCGCCGCATTGGTTGTTCCTAATTTTGAATTTTTAAGAAAATGGTGTAAAAAAAAAGGTATCGATTTCCAAGGCGATGAAGATATATCTAAATCGGAAGAGGTAAAAGAAAGAATTTGGGAAGATATTCAAAAATACAACAAACAACTCGGACACGTACAACAAATCAAAAAATTTGCATTAGTACCTGAGCAATGGACTGTAGAAACAGGTGAATTAACACCCACACTTAAACTTAAAAGAAAAGAAATTATAAAAAAATATAAAGAGATTATCGAAGAAATTTATGAAAATCACTAATTGTTAAATAATTTTTCTAATAAATCAAAAAAATAGTTATGAAAAGAATAATTAAAGAAGTTGCTGTTTTGGGTTCGGGAGTTATGGGATCGCGCATTGCACTTCACTTTGCTAATATTGGCTGCAGAGTGTATTTATTGGATATAGTTCCCCGCGAGCTTACCGAAACCGAAAAAAAGAAAGGTCTGACACTTGAAGATAAAATTGTCAGAAATCGAATTGCTAATGACAATTTAAAAAATGTTCTAAAAGCAAAACCATCGCCGGTTTATCTAAAAAGTTATGCTTCTAGGATTACCGTCGGTAATTTTGACGATAATTCAGATTGGCTTTCTAAAGTAGACTGGATTATCGAAGCGGTTGTGGAAAATCTTAAAATCAAAAAATTGGTATTCGATAACGTTGAAAAATTCAGGAAACCGGGTACAATTGTTACTACAAATACTTCCGGAATCCCGATTCATTTGATGCTTGATGGCAGAAGCGAAGACTTCCAGAAAAATTTCTGTGGAGCTCACTTTTTTAATCCGCCCCGATATTTGGAACTATTGGAAATTATCCCTTCGCCAAAAACAAGCAGTGAGATAGTGGAGTTTTTACAATATTACGGCGATTTGTACTTAGGTAAAACAACTGTTGTATGTAAAGATACTCCGGCGTTTATCTCAAATAGAATCGGCGTGTTTAGTATAATGGCGGTTTTTAAATTGATGAAAGACTTAAATTTATCTATCAAAGAAATCGATACTTTAACGGGTCCTTTAACAGGCAAGCCTAAATCGGCTACATTTAGAACTGCCGATGTTGTGGGAATTGATACCTTAGTTAAGGTTGCCGATAATATTTACAAAGACTGTCCCGAAGATGAAACAAGAGATATTTTTGTCATTCCGGATTATATAAATAAAATGGTGGAAAATAATTGGCTCGGTGATAAAACCGGACAAGGGTTTTACAAAAAAACCAAAGATGAAGAAGGTAAAAGAGTAATTTTAGAATTGGATGTTGATACACTTGAATACAAACCGAGTGTAAAACCGAAATTTGCTTCTGTTGCGGCGGCAAAACCTATTGATAATTTAAAAGACAGACTCAAAGTTCTGCATGCTGCAAAAGATAAAGCAGGTGAATTCTTAAGAATGCTTTCGTTTAATATATTCCGTTATGCATCTAATAGAATACCCGAAATTGCCGATGAAATTTACAAAATTGATGATGGAATAAAAGCAGGTTTCGGATGGCAATTAGGTCCCTTTGAAACTTGGGATGTACTTGGTGTCGAAAGAATGCTTAAAGGAATGGAACAAGCAGGCTTATCCCCTGCCCGGTGGGTAAAAGATATGCTTGCTAAAGGGTTTACCTCTTTTTACAAAGTTGAAAATGGTAAAAAACAATATTACGATATTCCGTCTAATTCTTATAAAGAAATTCCGGGCAAAAGCGGTTTTATTATTCTCGATAATTTAAGAGCCGGCGAGCCTGTTTGGAAAAATTCGGGTGCAACTCTGCACGATATTGGAGACGGAGTTTTAAATTTGGAATTCCAAACAAAGATGAACTCTATCGGAACAGAGATTTTAGAAGCGGTAAATAAATCTATTGAAATTGCCGAAAAAGATTTCAAGGGATTAGTAATTGCTAATGACGGTCAGCATTTTTCTGCGGGTGCAAATCTTGCGATGATGTTCATGCTGGCTACGGAACAAGAATATGAAGAAATTGATATGGCGGTAAAACAGTTTCAGAATACAACGATGCATATAAGATATTCAAGCATACCTGTTGTTGTTGCGCCGCATGCATTAACCTTGGGCGGCGGGTGTGAAATTTGTCTTCATGCCGATAAGGTTGAAGCGGCAGCCGAAACATATATCGGATTAGTTGAAGTTGGAGTCGGTATTATTCCTGCCGGCGGCGGTACAAAAGAGCTGACTCTCCGTGCTTCCGATAGCTATACGAAAGGTGCCGTAGAATTACCCGAACTGCAGTGGCGGTTTTTGAATATTGCTCAAGCTAAAGTTTCAACGTCGGGAAAAGAAGCTTTTGAAATGAATATTTTTAAAGACGGAAGAGATAATATTGTAGTTAATCCGCATCGTTTAATTGCTCAAGCTAAAAAATCTGTAATTGATCTTGCAGATAGAGGTTATACGCAACCGATTCCGAGAGATGATATTAAAGTATTGGGCAGATCGGCTTTAGCCACAATGCTTCTCGGAGCGTATTCTTTTAGGGAAGGAAATTATATTTCCGATCACGATAAAAAAATAGTTGAGAAATTAGCAAACATAATGTGTGGTGGAGATCTTTCTCAAAGTACTCTTGTTTCGGAACAGTATTTACTTGATCTTGAACGGGAAGCATTTCTAAGTTTAATTGGCGAGAGAAAAACTTTAGAAAGAATTCAAAGTATTTTGACAACGGGAAAACCATTACGCAATTAATTTATAAAAAATAAATAACAATTAATTTTATTAAACAATAAAGAAGTAAAATTATGAAAGAAGCTTATATTGTAGCAGGTTATCGTACTGCTGTAGCGAAAGCCAAAAAAGGCGGGTTTCGTTTTTACAGACCGGATGATTTAGCTGCAGACGTAGTTAAACATTTGTTAAAATCGGTTCCGGAATTGGACCCACATCGAGTTGATGATTTAATTGTCGGAAACGCCTTCCCAGAAGCTGAACAGGGACTTCAAGTCGGCAGAATGATTGCATTGCAATGT
The DNA here is from genome assembly GCA_964640985.1 of uncultured Melioribacteraceae bacterium. Taxonomy (GTDB): domain Bacteria; phylum Bacteroidota; class Ignavibacteria; order Ignavibacteriales; family Melioribacteraceae; genus CAZXJG01. Next base: position 8,823 of record CAZXJG010000042.1, read on the forward strand.
TTGCCTATGGAAGTTCCGGGTGCTACTGTAAATAGATTTTGCGCTTCGGGAATTGATACAATTGCAACGGCTGTTGCACGTATTAGGTCGGGAATGATGGATTGTATTATTGCCGGCGGTACCGAATCAATGTCGATGGTTCCGATGACAGGCTGGAAATTAGCTCCCAATTATAATATTGCAAGAACTCATCCCGAATATTATATGGGCATGGGCTTAACTGCCGAAGAGATTGCAAGAGATTATAAAATTTCACGGGAAGACCAAGACGAGTTTTCGTATAATTCTCATATGAAAGCTCTTAACGCTAACAAAAATGGATATTTTAAAGATCAAATTGTGCCTATTGAAGTTGAAGAAGTTTATCTTGAAAACGGGAAACGTAAAGTCCGTAAAAAAAATATTGATGTTGATGAAGGACCGCGTGCCGATACAACAATTGAAGCACTTGCAAAATTAAAACCGGTTTTTGCTGCAAACGGTACTGTTACGGCAGGCAATTCATCGCAAACTTCAGATGGTGCAGCATTTGTATTGGTAATGTCTGAAGATATGGTTAAAGAACTGAATTTGAAACCGATTGCAAGAATGGTTTCTTATGCATTAGCCGGAGTTGACCCCCGTGTTATGGGTATAGGACCAATTGCCGCAGCACCTAAAGCATTGAAAAAAGCGGGAATGACATTCGAAGATTTAGCTTTAGTTGAATTAAATGAAGCATTTGCAGCACAATCTTTAGCTGTAGTTAGAGAGCTTGATATAAATACGGAAATCCTTAATGTAAATGGCGGAGCAATTGCTTTAGGACATCCGCTCGGCTGCACCGGTGCAAAATTAACCGTTCAAATATTAAGTGAATTACAACGAAGAAATAAAAAATACGGTATGGTTACCGCCTGCGTGGGCGGTGGGCAAGGTGTTGCCGGTATTTATGAAATATTAAATTGAAAATGAAGCAGAAAATTTTTAATAAATATAGGCGAAAGTAAAATGTCAGATGAAAATAAAAAATCAGAAATTTTAAAAGGCGGAGAGTTTGTCTTTAAAGAAACCGATCCGCAAACTCTATTTATACCTGAAGATATAAATGAAGAGCAAAAATTAATGGCCGAAACCGCAAGAGATTTTGTTACAAAGGAAATATTACCGCAGTTGGATGCCATTGATAAACAAGAGCCTGGTTTGACCACCGGTCTTTTGGATAAAGCCGGCGAATTGGGTTTATTAGCTACTTTTATTCCGGAAGAATATGACGGCTTGGGTGAAGATTTCGATACCAATACAATTCTTTCGATGGAGATGGGTTCTGCTCATTCTTTCGGTGTTTCTTATGCGGCACATACAGGTATCGGCTCATTACCGATTCTTTATTACGGTACCGAAGAACAGAAAAAGAAATACCTTCCTAAATTAGCTTCAGGAGAATTGAAATCTGCATATTGTTTAACCGAGCCTACTTCCGGTTCGGATGCTCTTTCTGCGAAAACTACCGCTAAATTATCGGAAAATGGAAAATATTATATTCTAAACGGTCAAAAAATGTGGATTACAAACGGTGGTTTTGCCGATATACTTATAACTTTTGCACAAGTTGACGGCAATAAATTTACCTGCTTTATTATTCCTACCGATTCCGAAGGTTTTACTCGCGGTAAAGAAGAAAACAAAATGGGTATTAAAGGTTCTTCTACACGCGCGCTTTTTCTCGATAATGTAAAAGTTCCTAAAGAAAATATACTCGGAGAAATTGGGAAAGGTCATTATGTAGCTTTCAATATTTTGAATATAGGAAGATTTAAATTAGGTGCAATGACAACCGGCGGCGCAAAAAGATTTCTATCGATTGCCGTTAAATATACTAATGAAAGAAAACAATTCGGAAAAACAATTTCCAGTTTCGGAGCTATAAAATATAAACTTGCCGAAATGGCTGTTCGGGTATTTGTTTCCGAAGCTGCTATGTTGAGAACAAGCGGATTGATAAATAATAAGGTAACGGAATTGATGGATCAGGGAACAAGCTACAGCAATGCTTTGATTAAGGCTGCGGAGGAATATGCCATCGAGTCATCGATGATGAAGGTTTTCGGTTCGGAAATGCTGGACTATGTAGTTGATGAAGTGGTTCAAGTACATGGCGGATACGGCTATTCGGAAGAATACCCTGCCGCACGGGCTTATCGTGATTCAAGAATTAATAGAATTTTTGAAGGCACGAACGAAATAAATCGTTTGCTGGTTATTGATATGCTCGTAAAAAGATCATTAAAAGGCAGAATTGATTTAATGGGTCCTGCAATGGCTATTCAAAAAGAACTGATGTCGATTCCAACTTTTGGCGATGAACCGGAAGGACTTCTCGCTAAAGAAATGAAAGCTGTAAAGAATGCAAAAAAAGCCGCTTTGATGATTGCCGGCTCGGCAGTTCAAAAATTTATGCAGAAACTCGGCGACGAGCAGGAAATAATTATGAATGTTACCGATATGCTGATTGAAATTTATACGGCTGAATCGGCTGTTTTGCGTACCCTTAAACTTGTTGCTGTAAAAGATGAAGATGCGGCTAAATATCCTGTTAAAATTGCTCGCGTTTATCTAAGCGATTCATTGGAACGGATTAATTTATACGGAAAGCATGCTGTAGAAGCTTTTGCAGAAGGTGATGAACTTAAGATGCTAATGCTGGGACTTAAACGTTTTACGAAATTTGATCCGATTAATACCACTAAATTACGCAGGGATATTGCCGACAAAATGATTGAAGAAAACAAGTATTGCTTTTAACGGTTTTGTTATGCCAGGTGCGGGTAAACATTTTACCCGCATTGGGCATTGATTAGTAAAGGTTGCTGTGAGAAAAGGTTCTATGGCTTATAAGAAAGTCATTTCTTTAATCTGGTTATAATGTATATTCGTAATTTCCAGTTTATACCAGGTAAAATTTCCTTCTTTTAATTTCCAGGTAACGATTGACCTAATGGGAATTCTTATACCTTCAAATTCTTTGTAGTTATTTGGTTCTATTTGTATAAACCAGTCTTCCAAAGTTGTTCCGCCTTTACGATCATAATATCGCTTAGCTTCAAAACTTACCACATCGCCATTCGCATCAAACTTAAACAAACCTGAAGCAGTAATTCCGCTATAGGTCATCGTGGCTTTAACCGTTGTAGAATCTATTTGTTTCCATTGGATGTAATCATTCAAAGCGGCCGATGGAAACCAAACAATTTCCGCGAGATACCTTACCATTGTTCCCTGGTCTATTTCTTTTCCTTTAGTATCTGCAACAGTTATGAGGGAGAGTAACTTAATAAGCATGTGTCCTTTCCCGTTTTCATATTTATCTTTTCCGGTAAGATGTATTCCCGGTGCTGCCTTAACATCCGCTATCCAAATAAACCCCGGTTTTTCCGTTTTAAACCATTGCTCGGCTTTAACCGGCATCCACTTACCATCAAAAGTAGTTCGCATCTCCCCAATTTGTTTGAGGTAAACGCTGTAAATAACTTCTTTGCCAATTACATTGGAACGTTCGAGCCATTTTTGAACAATCGGTGGCAAACCGTTAAGCATTTCTTTTGTTACTACTTTTTTCTTGGAAGTTGCAGGTGCAACAAATATTTTTAGTTCATTTTTTGATATTGTATTAAAACTCCAGGTTCCGTAGCCAATAACAATTCCAACAAGGATAATTACATTTATTATTGTTCCATATTTGGCATCATGCCAATACATAATGATGAGCACTTGCGAAAGCACAAGGGCAGGAGCTGCAATCATCCACCACCAATCTTTCTTTAATAAGAAGACGGCTGCTGCAGTGATGAATAATAAAGCGGAAATTAGCCATAAGAGACCGATTGGTTTATGAATAGTTTGTGTAAGTTGATTTATTTCAGCAAGTTGAAATGCTTTTACAAAACCCATCAAATGAATGAATCCATGAATAATAATAACAGATGCAAAAACTGCTTTTATCATAGTTATTTATTCTCCTTTTGTGAATTTTACTATACTGGTTTCGCATAACGTTCCGGCGTATCCGATGCCGAAGGCGGGTTGGACTTACAAACCTATCAATTTACTCCGTTGTTTATTAAAAATTCGTTCATATTCAGTCCTTTGCCCGCTATGGTTTATAGCCGATGTTAAGCAAAGTGCTCTCTTTTCTACATTATGAATCAATTAGTTAATTTATTATAACTAAATGCATACAATCTTTCAAAATGAAACTTTAGTTTTTTCGCATCTTTGAGTCTTTCTATTTCATTGTATATTTCCGACTTGAATATTTCTTTTTTCTCATTTGATAGTTTTGAACTATATAAATTCAAGCCAATGGAATCAAGAAAATTATAAACATTTATACTCTCATGAAAATCATATTCTGTTGTTTTTTGATATACGTTAAATTTTTCAAAATCATATTTTCTCGTAAGGTATTTAAAACTATCCAAAGACGGCACATACCATGGGAAATCCCAATTCTGAAATTCCTTTTTTAAATTTAACTTTGTTATTACCTTTTTTAATCATAGAAGATGAACTATCGATTCCTAAAACATGACCGTTTTTAACAATTTCGGCTACTTTAAATGTTATATTACCAATACCACATCCGGCATCAAGAACCCGATAGTCTTCCTTTAAATTTAATTTTTCAATTAATTCATTACCGACCTTTTCTTGTAGATCTGATATTTTTGTATACTTATTGCTATCCCAATTAAATTTCATTTGTCAAATTTTTAGTTTTTAAGCTATTAGCATTCAATTTGGTAATTTGCAAACTTGTTAATTTGTCAACTTTCACACAGTAGCCCTTTAGGAAGAGGATTGAGTTATTAAAAATATAAATCTATCCATATTTAGAATAGAGTCAAAATTTTATTTCAAAATTTCATAAATCAATTGATTATTTTGTGTTGCAGATTCTTGTAAGTCCCGCAGAATCTTTAGATATTTAATTCATAAATTTTTTAAGGAATAGAATATGTTAAATGATAATTACAACCGACCAATGCTGAAAGAAGGAACACTAAAAGACAAGGTTATTGTTGTTACCGGCGGGGGTACCGGCTTGGGAAAAGCTATGGCTGAATATTTTTCCGGATTGGGTGCTGATGTTATAATTGCAAGTCGCAAATTGGAGGTTCTTGAAAAAACGGCAAAAGAAATTATGGATAATTCGGGTAATGATGTTTTACCCGTTCAATGTGATGTAACGGATTATTATCAAGTAGAAAATTTATTAAAATCCGCTGTAGATAAATTTGGTAAAGTTGATGTGTTGGTAAATAATGCTGCCGGTAATTTTATAAGTCCCACCGAGAGATTATCGCACCATGCTTTTGATGTTATAGTTAACATTGTATTAAAAGGGACATATAATTGTACATTGGCTTTCGGCAAGCAGTGGATTGAAAAAAAGCAACAAGCAACGGTTTTAAATATTGTTACAACTTATGCCTGGACCGGCTCTGCTTACGTAGTTCCTTCGGCAACAGCTAAAGCCGGTGTGTTAGCCTTAACACGTTCGTTGGCCGTTGAGTGGGCTAAATACGGTATTCGCTTTAATGCAATTGCACCGGGACCGTTTCCCACAAAAGGAGCTTGGGAAAGATTATTACCCGGTGATCTTCTCGATAAATTCGACTTCAAAAAGAAAGTACCTTTAAAACGTATGGGAGAACATCAGGAGTTGGCAAATCTTGCCGCTTATCTCGTTTCGGATTACTCCGCTTATATTAATGGCGAAGTTATTACAATAGATGGCGGCGAATGGCTGATGGGAGCAGGACAATTTAATTTTTTGGAAGCTTTGCCGAAGGAAATGTGGGACGAAATTGAAAAACTGGTACGGAAAAAGAAAAAGTCATAATTATTTTTTCATTGTTATTTGCACAAGTGTTATTATAACGCTGTTCCACAAAGCAGATTTTAATTTATGATACTAATATAATTGTGCAACAAAGTATCAAACAAAAATTTGAGGCGGTTATGATTGAAGAAACTATTTATGAGGATAAATTAATAAAAATTACTAATCAGTCGATACTCCTGAAAAAATATTACTTTCCGACTTTAAAGAGTAAAAATATTCTTAACATTACCATCGATTATATAAAAGTTGTAAAGCCTACATTATTAACGGGAAAGTACAGATATTGGGGAACGGGAGATCTTACCCGTTGGTTTCCAATGGATTTTTTAAGAAGTAAAAGAGATGCTATTTTTATTTTGTATAGAAAAAATAAAAGAATAAAAATCGGCTTTACAGTTGAAGATTCACAAAAAGTTAAGGAAATTCTGGAAAAGGAAAATCTTTTATTAAAATAAACTTTCTTATTCCGTATAGTTATTTATATCTTTTACAAATTTAGGAGCTTACTTAATGTTTTCTCTTTTAACTGTTCAAGAGTTTCATTGCTAAGCATTTTATAAGCTTCGTCACGAAGTTTTCCCCAAGTATCGTGAACCGGGCATGGCGTTTCGTGTGAACAGCCCGGGAAACCAAGCACGCAATTTTCAAAAACGGTTAAACCGTCTATGGCTTTAACAATATCTATCAAATATATTTGACTGGGTCTTTTTGAAAGGTAAAATCCACCGTTCTTTCCCTTTTTTGATCCTACAATTCCGCTGTCGGTTAATATCTGCAGCACTTTCGAAACGAATTCTTTCGGAACCTTTAATTCTTTTGATATATCGAAAGAATTATAAATTAGTTTCTGCTTTTTTACCGACAAAAAGAGAACTGCCTGCAAACCTAATTCACATTTTTTAGAAAATATAACTGTCATATTTATAAGATTTATTATTCTGAATTAAAATATAGATATATATTAAATAAATCAAGGGAAAGCTGATATTATTAACTAAATGGGATTTAAAAAACAGATTATAAAAATTATTAACAAACTTATAATTTAATTCAGTAGCTCTTTTATAAATATTTAATCGCTATATCAACTAATTTTTTAACTCTTTTGGTATAAGGCGGATAAAAAAGTTGCAGCCAGGTAAATTTAGGTTGTTTCATAACAGCCGCTTCGTTTGAGAATTCTTTGAATCCATAATAACCGTGCGATAGTCCGATACCGCTTGTTTTTACGCCGCCGAACGGCAGTTTGTTATTAACAAAATGAACAACCACATCGTTTATTAAATAACCGCCGGCAGGAATCGAATTAATTACCTTTTTTGTTTTTTCCATATCCTTACTAAAAATATATAATGAAAGCGGATTAGGATTATGCGAAATAATTTTGTTAATCTCCGAGAAATTTTGAAATGTAAGAATCGGTAATACCGGTCCGAATATTTCTTCATGCATAATTTTTGAATTCAAATTCACATTCGATAAAATAGTCGGTGGAATAAAATCATCGCTATTAAAATTTATTGTTCCCGCTTCTATTTTCGCTCCCAAATCAACTGCATTGCTTATTAATTTTTGCAACCTTGCAGTATGGTTCGTGTTGATAATGCTGCAGAAACCATCCGATGATTCAAGTAAATCGGTATCGCCGAAATAAGTATGAATAAAAACTTTGGCATAGTCGATAAATTTTTCTTTTAATTTTTCGGCAATTATTACATAATCGGGAGCCACACAAGTTTGCCCCGCATTAAAAAACTTTCCCCAAACAATTTTTTTCGCAGCATTTTTAATGTCAGCCGATTCTTCAATTATAACGGGAGATTTGCCTCCAAGCTCGAGGGTTACGGAAGTTAAATTTTTTGAAGCCGCCTCCATAACAATTTTACCGATTTTTGTTCCACCTGTAAAAAAAATGTGGTCAAAAGGCATTTCCAATAATTCTTGAGCGGTTTCTGCTCCTCCTTCTATAACTTTGACACCTATTTTTTCAAATAAATTGTCAAAAAGCTTTTTTAGAAAACTTGATGTATGTTCTGAAATTTCCGAAGGTTTTAATACAATATTATTACCTGCTGCTATGGCGGAAACAAC
>CAZXJG010000042.1:16810-20538 GCA_964640985.1 uncultured Melioribacteraceae bacterium
GGAAACAACAGGGCCAACAGCAAGCAAAAACGGGTAATTCCAAGGTGAAATTATTAACGTATTCCCTTTGGGTTTAAATAAGATTTTATTTGAAGAACCGAAAAACGCAAGTGGTGCCGCAACCCTTTTCGGCTTCATCCAATTGTTTAAATTTCTTAATATATGCCTTATTTCCATTGTAAGAGGAAGTATTTCGGTGATTTTTGTTTCAACGTAAGGCTTTTTGAAATCTGCATAAATTGCTTTTTCAATGTTTCCGGACTGTTCAATAATTGCATTAAGTAATGTGTGAAGTTTTTCTTTACGCTCTTTTAACAAGGGAATATGTTTGGTATCTTTAAATTCGAATAATTTTTTCAATATCAATAAGTCATGTTCATTTAATGTTTTCATTATGAGAATAATTTTTTGTCAAAATTTGTTTTAACAGCTTAATTAAAAATAACAAATGGAAAGGGTAATTAACAATAAAAACCTTGCGATTTTTTAAGTGTGCCGATTAAATAATATTTATTTTGTGTTTTCACATATTTATTATTTTTCTTTTTTTACCGGGAAGTTTATAAATGAAACCGTCATTATTGATTTTAAAACACACACCTGTCCCAGCTTGTCCCGATGTCTTTTTATCGGGATGCCTTTTACGGGAAGGGAATGATTAAAGAAAACATTCAGCATGACAGAGTGTTTTCAAGAAATAACAAGAATAATATGAAAAAATTAACAGACAAAAAAATCTGTGAACAATCTGTGCTATCTGTGGTTTATTATTTTTTTTAACCACAGATTAACGATTATGAAAAACATGGCGTCATTCCGGTGAAGGTCGGAATCTCGGACTATTTACGAAGATACTGACCTTCATCAGTATGACAGAGTGTTTTCAATCAATATTTTTGAAAATTTAAAAATATGAACATATGAAAAAAGTTTTAATTATTACATATTATTGGCCTCCTGCCGGTGGACCCGGAGTGCAGAGAGTATTAAAATTTGCAAAGTATCTGCCGGAATTTAACTGGAAGCCTGTTATTCTTACGGTTAAACATCCCGATGCGCCTATTTATGATGAAACTTTAGCTGCCGACATTCCGGAAGAAGTAAAAATTTACAAAATAAAGGCATTAGAACCGTTTGGGTTTTATCGTAAATTTACCGGTAAAAGTCCAAGCGATAAAATTCCAAATGATATATTGTTGTCGAAAAAGAACGTAAGTTTACAAGACCGCTTTGCCAAATGGGTGCGGGCAAATATTTTTATTCCTGATGCTAAAATCGGCTGGCTGTATTATGCCGTAAGGGAAGGGATGAAAATAGTTAAACAAGAAAAAGTAGATGCAATTTTAAACTCTTCACCGCCGCCTACAACTGCACTTATCGGAAAAGCAATTGCTAAAAAGACCGGGCTACCGTGGATTGCCGATTTCCGTGATCCTTGGTTGGAAATAGTTTATTATCAGCATCTTAAACGCAGCAAGTTGACAAAAGCTATTGACGGTATGCTTGAGCGAAAAGTTCTGACAAAAGCTGATGTGGTTGTTGCAATAAGCAAAGATATGGTTAACCTTTTTAAAAGCAAAGTAGGGGATAAGAAATTTAAGGTTATTCCCAACGGTTATGATGAAATTGATTTCGAAAATCAAGAATCAATTAAAAACGATAAATTCACAATTGCATATGCAGGTACAATTTCGAAAGATAGAATTCCATATTCGCTAATTACAGCTATAAAAAAAATTGTTTATGAAGATAGAAATGAAAATTTCAGATTTAATTTTGCCGGCAGATTTTCTTCTGAATTTATAAATCTAATTCGGAAAGAAAATGTTGAAAAATATTTTGAACTGCAAGATTTTGTGCCGCATAAAGTATCGACAAGTATTTTGCAAAACTCCGACGCTTTTTTGTTAATAATTGATGATGTGCCCAATAATAAAGGTATTTTGACAGGTAAACTGTTCGAATATCTCGGCTGCAAGAAACCTATTTTTGCAATTGGTCCTTTAGATGGAAATGCAAATGAAATATTAAAAGAAACAAACAGCGGCTCAATGGTAAATTATAAAGATACAAATGCGGCTTATATACTCTTGAAAAAATTATATCGGGAATGGCAATCGGGAAAAACTGCATTTGAATTTAAAGCGGAAAAATATTCCCGCAAAAATTTAACTTACGAGCTTTCACAAATTTTGGATGAGATTATCAAATGAAAATCGTTTCAATTATAGGCGCACGACCGCAGTTTATTAAAGCGGCAGTGATAACAAAGCTTATTGAAAAAGAAAAATATATGCAAGAAATAATTGTCCATACAGGTCAGCATTACGATGATAATATGTCTAAAGTTTTTTTTGATGAATTGGAAATTCGTAAGCCGGATTACAATCTTGGCGTAGGTTCGGCATCTCACGCTGTTCAAACAGGATTGATGCTGCAGCGTATCGAAAAAGTACTTATAGATGAAGAACCCGACTGGGTTTTGGTTTACGGCGATACAAATTCTACTATTGCCGGCTCGCTTGCCGCTGCTAAGCTTCATATCAAAACGGCACATGTTGAGGCGGGATTACGCAGTTTTAATATGAATATGCCGGAAGAAATCAACAGGATTTTAACCGATAGAATATCCAACTTGCTTTTTGCTCCTACAATAAATGCCGTTAAGCTTTTGGAAAAAGAAGGATTAGGCGGTAATACCGTTTTTACCGGCGATGTGATGTACGATTCGATCCTTCATTATCAAAAATTATCCGATAAAAAATTTCCGTTGGGAAAAATTACAAATATAGAAAACTTTTATTTAGCCACTATTCACCGGCAAGAAAACACAGACGATAAAACAAGGCTGCAAAATATTTTTTCTGCATTTTCGGAACTTGGGAATAAAGTAATTGTTCCCCTTCATCCGAGAACAAAAAAATTATTAGATAAAATAACATATTCGGAAAATGTAAAAATAATTGAACCGGTAAGTTATTTAGAAATGATAACGCTTTTGAAAAATTGCAAAAAAGTTTTAACCGATAGCGGCGGACTTCAAAAGGAAGCATACTTTCTGAAAAAACCTTGTATTACTTTACGGGATGAAACCGAGTGGATTGAAACCTTAGAAGGCAACTGGAATTTTGTTGTCGGTACAAATAAAGAAGATATTCTTAAAAAAATAAATATTAAAAAATTTGGGAAACAGAGTAACGCTTTCGGTAACGGCAAAGCGGGTGAAAAAATAGTTGCCGAATTAGAAAGGTTAGGCACAATTAAGGATACTACAAAATAATTTAGACAACAAAGAAAAATGGTTGTATTTTTGTTGTTTAAATAGAGAAATAAATATGATAGAATTATTAACAATAAAAGAAGCAAGTTTGTGGGCAAGTAACTATTTGAACAAAAATGTAACTACTGCAAATATTTCATATTTAATTCAGTATGGTAAAGTAAAAAAGTATGGAAATAATGGCACAACGGCTGTAAATAAGTATGATTTAATAAACTATTACAAAAGTTATAACGGACAACGTGAAACAAACTGGCGAGATAAACTTGGGGAAGATTTAAATTGGGCTTTATCATTTGATAATTTAAAAGAAAAAGACACTACAAAACATGTCCATCGACTACATCCGTACAAAGGGAAATTTATACCTCAATTAGTTGAATATTTTATTGATAACCACACCGATGATTTTAAAAAAGAAACATATTTTAAAAAGGGTGACATTATC
>CAZXJG010000043.1:0-3742 GCA_964640985.1 uncultured Melioribacteraceae bacterium
GGAAGGGAATGATTAAAGAAAACATTCAGCATGACAGAGTGTTTTCAAGAAATAAGAAGAATAATATGAAAAAATTAACAGACAAAAAAATCCGTGAGAATCTGTGAATAATCTGTGCTATCTGTGGTTTATTATTCTTTTTTTTAACCACAGATAGCACAGATTATGAAAAACATGGCGTCATTCAGGTGAAGGTCGAAATCTCGGACTATTTACGAAGATGCTGGTATTCATCAGCATGACAGTGTGTTTTCAAGAAATATTTTTGAAAATTTAAAAATATAAACACATGAAAATGGTCTGCCATTATTTATGTACAAACAAATAGCAGACCATTATAAATATAATTATTGATAAAGATAATTTCTATACCGTCATTTAATAACTGATCTGTTAGGCATCTTGCTGTATTCTACCATAGAGCCGTCATAAAGAGCGGTGTGACTATTATTCAACACAAAACGTATGACGAACCAGCTTCCGCTTCCAAGATGGCCTGTGTTGCAATATGTAATTATCGGTTTATTAAGATTAAAACCGGCTTTCTTAAAAATTGTTTTAATATAACTTTTGCTTCCAATTTCATAATAAGAACCGACCTTTTTACTGAAATCACCGACGAAAAGCTCTTTTGCCCCGGAGATATGTCCATGCTTTGCAAGTCTTGGATCATTATCCTTTCCGTAAAAATGAGCGGGTTCTCTTGAATCTAAAAGCTGAACCTTTTTAGTTGCAGCCGCATAATCAACATACGGAAGTGTTGCGATAGTGTTCAGTCTCATTTTCTTAATTGTAAAATTACCTTGTTTTAACGTAACAGGTACTTTGGATACAACTCTTTTTTCAGCTTTCCATCTGTTAAAGCCGCCTCTTAAAACAGCTAAATTAGATAAACCGTAATACCAAGCCGTCCAAAATTCTCTTGTCGATGCGGCATAAGACGTTGCTCTTCCATTCCCGCTGTAAAAAACGATGTAGCTGTTATTTGAAATCCCTTTTTGTCTGAATAATTTTGTTATTTTTTCAGGTGATGCAGCATAACTTGGTATACCGTTACGATTTTCCCTCATACTATTTACAGGGATTGAAATTGCACCTGGGATATGTCCTGCGTTATATTCATTAGCTCTTCTCGTGTCAACTATTACAAGTGATTTATTATGCATATTTTTTGCTAACCACGTAGGTGAAACAAGATGTGTTGATGGAATATTTATTGCATATATAGGTAACCAAATTGCAACTGACAATACTGCAAACAAAATCAAAAATCTTTTTTTCATAAGAGCCTCCTCTTTATATTATTTAAATAAATTTACTGTACAACTTTTAAAAATATTCAAATTTTACATAATATTAAACCAATTGTAAAATTTAAGATTACAAATTGAGTACAATTATTAGAACTTTTTATATTTGCTTTGTATTAAAAATAATTTTCAAAACCGAATAGTTGTTGTATTTTTATTACTTTAATTTTTAATTAAATACGTTCTAATTAAAATGGCGTAAAAATCAGATGCGTAAATTAACTCACGATGAAATTTCACAGAATAGAAGCACATTAGGAACTATTCATAAAGTTAAAAAACTGCCTGTTTATGTTATACTTAACAGTATTCGCAGTGCTTACAATGTAGGTTCAATATTCCGTACTTCCGATGGTGCTATGGTTGAAAAGCTTTATATTTGTGGTTATACCCCACATCCTCCGCAAAAAGATGTATTAAAAACAGCTCTCGGTGCTCAAGAAAGTGTAAACTGGGAGTGTATTGAAGATCCTGCTAAAATTGTTAACTATTTGAAAAAGAAGGGTGTAAAAATTTATGCTCTGGAACAAACTGACTCAAGCATTCCCCACTATTATTTAACAAAACAAGATTTTCCACTTTGTCTCATTCTCGGTAATGAAATAACAGGCGTATCGCAAGAATTAATTGATTTATGTGATGTGTCAATTGAAATTCCGCAATTTGGCATTAAACAATCCTTAAATGTTTCGGTTGCTTACGGTATTGCGATATTTGAACTCCGTAAAATTTTTGAAACCGGGTAATTATTAACTCACGAATAAATAAGAAAAAATCTATTGGTTTTAGCCACATTCCCTTGTTGCTACCGACCATTCGGTGGCAAAAAAAATGATTCATATTTTTATTCAATAATAACACCTAACATTTCGGTATTTACCCAAATTATTGAGTGATCCCCGTTTATATAATTTCGAGCGCTTGAATAACGATATTCCTCCGGACGGGTAACTAATCCGGTTTTTACAGGATTATTATGAATGTATCTAAGTTTTGTACAAAACATCTTTTGATCGCGAATAACCTGATCGTCAAATCTTTTCTTCCAAAACTTCCTTTTTCTATCTTTATACTCCATTGCATTTTTTTCAAATATCGCTATTAAATCTTTCTCTTTCATATTTTCTATAATTCCCATTATGTCCCATGCGCTGTATTTTTTTATATCACGCATAATATCCGATATTGTACCTTTTGCGGGATCAACTTGAACTATCCAATGAAAATGGCTTGGCATTATAACATAAGCAAGAATTTCGAAATTATATTTCTTTTGATAATGTTTGATATTTGATATGAGTGCATCGCAGCATTTTGTGTCTTTAAAAACATTTACAAAGTCAACTACTGTAGTTGTTACGAAGAAAAATGATTCTTCCGTAAAATTTGTTCTTCCTCTAAGGGGCATAATAAATTTATTTTTAACTGTAAATTAGTAAATTGTGTGTAAAATTCAAGTTGTATTTGCCACCGAGTGGTCGGTGGCAGCAGTGAAATATACTATCAAGTTTAGATTGCCCAGCATCATAACCTTTAGAATATGCATCATGATTTCTATTATTGATTTCAACAATCAATCTAATCAATTTAGAAATGCCATGCTTTATATCTTGTAATATATCTAAAATATCAAAGTCCCAGATGATCTTAAACATATCAAAGGATATTCTCTGAGTATAGAATAATATGTAAATAATCTTAAGCTGATTTTTTGTTAATTGTGTGCTTATCTTCATAATCTTTTATACGTATAACTTTAAAGAATTTTATCTGGATAATGAGAAAAAAAATTTAAGAATTATGCAAATTTCAAACTCACCTCGAATAATCGGGATACTCCGTTCCAATTTACAGATAAAATTTTATTGCCCCGCAGTTTGCGGGATAAATGCGAAACCACTCAGTTATTGTCACTAAGTGTGTATTATTGGCGATCATTATGGTTTCAATTTTTTGCAAAATAGTTGATTTTTAATTAAAATCAAAATGCATTTTTGCACTTCTTCTATTCAGAACCTAATTTTTCCCTTGTTGCCACCGACCATTCGGTGGCAACAAGAACAGATTGCTAATCTGTTCTACGATAATTTATACAAATTTTTTCTTGTGCCGCCGACAGTGTTAAGAAAAAACAGCGGGGCGGCTTCCTGTCATTTTCATTTACTTAATTTGTTTTATCCTTAATTATTAAAATTTGAAATGGTTTTAAAAATAATACCAGATTATTTTTAAATAATTTGTGAGTTACATTAGAAACCAGATCAATAACAGGTTTATTAATATCAAAGAATGAATCTTTTTTTAAAATTATTTTATTTTCATTGACATCATTGTTAATAATAACATAAATAGTTCTTTTGTTAATACTTCTTTTGTATGCTAAAATTTTTTTATTTTCGTTTATTACACGGAATTTAATATCACCTAAACTC
>CAZXJG010000043.1:3752-5173 GCA_964640985.1 uncultured Melioribacteraceae bacterium
GTCAACTGTTCATTGTTTTTTCTAATTGCTATTAGTTTTCTATACCAATTAAATAACGATCTGTCAAATTTAACGGAGTCTGTTGGTCGTGGTTGACCAGATGGATGTACCGTTTCAGCTTCATATTTAAATTCTTTCCAAAGCATGGGCTTACGGTCGTCGGGATCATCCCCACCCCACATACCGGCTTCATCACCATAATAAATGCAAGGGGCGCCGGGTAACGTCATTTGGATACCCACCATAAGTTTTTCTTTCATTCTTTCTATTTTATTCGGTTTACGTACAGCCCAATTTTTATTTTGTTCAGGATTTGCATTATGATCAAAATAATGATCAGGATTTACTAACATAGAGGCTAAACGTTCGGTATCGTGGCTATCCAATAAATTTAACATTACATAAACATTAGCTTTGTTGTAATCGCGGTATTGATTTTTCAACGAATCTATAAATCCTTGTGGACCAATACCAATTTTTTTATCGGCAACAAAACGTTTTACAGCTCGTGCAAATCTGTAATTCATCACCGCATCAAATTCATCACCTTTTAACCAAGGTGATGCGTTAAACATTTTATTATGAGGCCAATCTTCCCACCAAACTTCTCCTACAATATATGCATTTGGGTTTATTCCTTTAACCCATTTCCTAAATGTTTTCCAAAAATTATGTTTTACCATTTCAGCAACATCAAGTCTCCAGCCATCTATTCCGTCCGAAGGGTTACCGTCGTTGTTGGGGTCCATCCACCTTTTTACGATTTCGTGAATTAAGTTGCGAGGTCCTTTTACTAAACCGTTTTTATCTTCTCTAAATTCCGGTAAATCTTTAACACCGTACCATCCTTTATAATCGAATTCGTTTTGAGGTGTTTTAGGATTATCGAAAGAGGTAATATAAAACCAATTTTTATATTTTGATTTTTGCTGATTTTTTATCACATCTTGAAATGCCCAGAATGTTGTACCTACGTGATTAAAAACACCGTCAAGAATAACTTTGATACCGCGTTTATGGCATTCTTTTATTAATTTTAAGAAAAGTGAATCCGCTGTTGTCCACTTCCAAGTAGTTTGGTCGTTCGGATTTTCAGTTGCCCAAATTTGACGGTCTTTATTCGGGTTAGGTCCAAAGT
Source organism: uncultured Melioribacteraceae bacterium (assembly GCA_964640985.1). Taxonomy (GTDB): domain Bacteria; phylum Bacteroidota; class Ignavibacteria; order Ignavibacteriales; family Melioribacteraceae; genus CAZXJG01. The sequence continues at coordinate 4,891 of CAZXJG010000043.1, forward strand.
TATTATCAATATGTCTATACATCGATGCATCATATTTATGTAATGAAGGTGACTCGAAAAGTGGATTAAAATAGATTGCCGTAATTCCCAATTTTTGAAGGTAATCCAATTTGTTTAATACACCTTGAAGATCGCCGCCGTATCTGCGAACCCCTGCATTCCAATTAAAACCATGTCCATCGGCTTTTTCCCACGGTTGTAATTTGTACCATTGTGAAGTCCACGGACTAATATGCCACCCTTGTGGTATTTGATAAGGCCATCCTCCTTTCATATCTATTGG
>CAZXJG010000043.1:5183-5606 GCA_964640985.1 uncultured Melioribacteraceae bacterium
GTTTAGGATCGTTTGTAGAATCGCCGTTTGAAAACCTTTCCGGGAAAATTTGATACCAAATAACTTTTTTCGCCCACGCAGGTACACGATCTTGCGAAAATATTGTTAATGTATACACACTTATAAAAATAAAAATAAGTAAAATCATTTTCATAAAAATCCTTAAAAATTGTCGTAGTAATTTAATCAAAATTGTGGAGTTCTAAAGTAATTTTTCTTAGTTTTACACTTCGTTTTTTACCTTCTTTTATTTTGTTGGAGAGGTGGCAGAGTGGTTGAATGCGGTGGTCTTGAAAACCATTGACGGTGCAAGCTGTCCGGGGGTTCGAATCCCTCCCTCTCCGCAAATATAAATAATCATCATCATCACTAAAAATGTATTTTGCGTATATAGTGTTAGGTCGTAAAGTCCACTATTCCAAT
>CAZXJG010000043.1:5616-10381 GCA_964640985.1 uncultured Melioribacteraceae bacterium
GGTGCAAGCTGTCCGGGGGTTCGAATCCCTCCCTCTCCGCTTCAAAATATCAGCGGTTGTTCTGGAAACAATCCTCCCGAAGAAATTTCAATAAATTTCGGGAATACTTTGGCCAATCTGTTCGTTTTACAATTACATCAGTCTACTTTGCAGTAAAGAATCACTCTTCGAGGAAACCGTTTATATTGTTTTTCAAAAAAATACTTTTCACTACAGAGAAAAAACTTAGATAGGAATTAATGACAGTGCAGCCGTCAAATGTTTATAGAATTCCGATTATTCTCAAATATATTTTTGTGCTTTATAGCTGAAAATAGTCTTAAAAGATGATTTATCGGAAAGAAAGGTATTTTGTAAAACGATTTATTTTGAGAATCGAATTGATTTTTAATATATTTGCAGACTAAAAATTTAGGGACTTAAGAAATTGTTAAAATCATTAAACGAAGCACAAAGAAAAGCAGTAGAATATAATTCAGGACCGCACATGATTGTAGCAGGTGCAGGTTCGGGCAAAACAAAAGTTTTAACTTATAAAATAGCTTATTTATTAGAACAAGGTTTTGAACCATCTACAATATTGGCTCTTACCTTTACAAATAAAGCTGCTAATGAAATGAAAACGCGTATCAAAAAGTTAGTCGGAAAATCTGCCGATGATTTATGGATGGGTACTTTTCATTCTATTTTTGCAAGAATATTGCGTGCCGAAGCAAGTAAAATTAATTATGAACCTAATTTTTCTATTTATGATAGGGAAGATTCGGTTTCTTTGGTAAATAATGTTATGCAAGCACTCAATATAACTTTAGAGAATCTTACTGCAAATAAGGTTCAACATAAAATTAGTCATCTAAAAAATCAGATGATTTTGGCTGACGAATATGCAAAACATGTTGCAAAATCGTTGCACGAAAGAAAAATTGCTGAAATTTATATAGAATACCAGAAGCGTTTAAAAGAAAATAATTCTATGGATTTTGATGACCTTCTGTTAAAACCGATTGAACTTTTTAATACTCATCACAGAATTTTGCAGCGTTATAGAGGTCATTTCAAATATATTCTCGTAGATGAATTTCAAGATACAAATAAAGCACAATATCAAATGTTAAAATTATTGTATAGTTCAAGAGTTAAAATTTGCGTTGTTGGTGATGACGCACAAAGTATTTATGGTTGGCGCGGTGCGGAAATACGCAATATGCTCGATTTTGAAAAGGATTATCCAAAAGCTAAAATATTCCGTTTGGAGCAAAATTATCGTTCCACAAAAACTATCTTAACTGCTGCCGATTCTATAATTAAAAAAAATCCGAAACAAATCAACAAAACTCTTTGGACAAATAATAATGAAGGTGAAAAAATTGCAATTTTGAGATGTTCCGATGAAAAAGATGAAGCATTTCAAGTTGCAAAACTTATTAAGAAGGAAGTATCTTTGAAGAAACTTTCATTGAACGATATTACAATTTTGTATAGAATTAATTCACAATCAAGAGCTCTTGAAGAGACTTTTAGAAGGGAAAAGCTGCCGTATAAAATTATTGGCGGTGTTGAATTTTATCGCAGAAAAGAAATAAAAGATGTTGTGGGATATTTGCGTGTATTAGCAAATCAAAATGATGAAGAAAGCCTTTTAAGAATAATGAATTTCCCCCAACGTGGTATTGGGAACACTTCCATAGGCAAAATGATTGCTTTTGCTAGACGCTTGGATATTTCGTTATTTACCACAATGGCAAGAATTTTTGAGGTTATCGAAGTTAAAGAGAGAATTCAAAAAAATGTAAAAGCGTTTAAATTATTTTTAGATAAATATATAGATTTGAAAGATCAACTTTCTTTTAACGAACTGACTTCTGCATTGGTTGATGAACTTGGTATTTTAAGAATGTATAAAGAAGAAAATACTACTGAATCGATGGCTAAATATTACAATGTTCAAGAACTTCTATCTTCTATTAACGATTTTGTGAAGGAGAATAAAAATGCAACTATTGATGACTTCCTTTCTGAAGTTTCGCTAATTAGCGGTATTGATCAATACGAAGAAAAATCTAATTCTATTACAATGATGACTATTCACAGCGCAAAAGGGTTGGAGTTCCCAATAGTTTTTATTACCGGATGCGAAGAGGATATTTTTCCGTTAAATCAGAAGTTTGATGCAGATTCCAGATTAGAAGAAGAAAGAAGACTTTTTTATGTAGCTTTAACAAGAGCTAAACAGAAAGTATATATCACTTATGCGCGTTCAAGATATAGATTTGGTGAGGTGGCTTATCAAGGGCGTTCTAGATTTATTGACGAACTCGATCCTACTGTATGTAATGAATTAAACGGTGCTAACAAAAAAAGAGCCGGAAGAAAACGCAAAACATATTATGATGAATTTTATCAGGAAAGTTATGACGATTTTAATCAGGAAACCCGTTCTTTACGTGTTGGCAGCAGAGTTGTTCATGAAAGTTTTGGGCGGGGAAAAATACTTTCAATTGACGGTAAAGGACCTATGCAAAAAGTAACTATCGATTTTGAAGGATACGGTGTGAAAAATTTGTTGGCTAAATATGCCAAATTACAGTTGATTTAATTTATGAGCCTAAAAGGCATATTTGACAAAATTTTGCTTTTATTCAGAAAACCAATTTGATTTCTTTTTATTTTGTCCCATTAATGAAAACTATTGCTTAATGTTGCATCTTTTAAACATATCGATACAGCATATATAACTCGTAATTAAATAATTTAATTATTTATTACTAAATTAAAATTTATATTTTTATGAATTAAAATATATGAGTGAAAAATTTAATATTTATTATAGAAAATCTGGAGAAATTAATTGAAAAGTAAAATTAGAATTGCTTCGGGACAAGGATTTTGGGGAGATTTATTGGAAGCACCGGTTCAGCAGGTAACAAAAGGAAATGTGGACTATCTTGTAATGGATTACCTTGCCGAAGTTACAATGTCCATTCTTCAAAAACAGAAAAATAGGAATCCGAATTTAGGTTATGCCCGTGATTTACCTGAATTAATGAAAAAAATATTGCCGATCTGTGTTAATAAAAAAATTAAAGTTATCACAAATGGCGGTGGTGTAAATCCTGTTGCATGTGCAGATGCAATCTTAAAAATTGCAGTAGAACTTAATATTGATAAGTTGGATATTGCCGTGGTTTTAGGAGATGATATTAAAGATCGAGTAGATGAAATAATTGACTCGGGAGCCGAATTAAATAATATGGAAACCGGAGAACCAATTAAAATAATAAAAGATAAAATTTTGAGTGCTAATGTATACTTTGGTGCGTTCCCTATTGTAGAAGCGCTTGAGAAAGGTGCCGATATTGTTATTACCGGAAGAACCACGGATACTGGGTTAACATTAGCACCGATGATATATGAATTCGGCTGGAAATCTGACGACTACGATCTTTTATCTGCCGGAACTATTGCAGGGCATATACTCGAATGCGGGGCGCAATCTACCGGGGGAAATTTTCTTGGCGATTGGCAGTCTATAAAAAATATGGCCGAAATAGGATTCCCGATTGCGGAGGCATTCCCAAACGGTGAAGTTATAATTACTAAACATAATAATACCGGTGGTAAAGTAAGTTTTGAAACAATTGCCGAACAATTAGTTTATGAAATCGGTAATCCGAAAGAATATATAACTCCCGATTGTGTTGCCGATTTTTCTTCAGTAAAACTTGAAGAAGTAGGCAAAAATAGGGTTAAAATGTTTAATGTTAAAGGTAACAAAGAAACCGAGTTTTATAAAGTTTCATGTTCTTATTCGGACGGTTATTCGGCTGTAGGAACACTTACGTATTCTTGGCCGCAGGCGCTTACAAAAGCAAAGGCAGCAGATAAAATATTGAGGAAGCGGTTAAAAAATTTGGGACTTAAATTTGATGAAATAAGGTCGGAGTATATTGGCTATAACGGAACACACGAAACATTAGCAAGAAAAATTGATGAAGATTTAATTAATGAAATAGTATTAAGATTTGCCGTCCGTTCGTCTGATAGAGATACAATAAAACGATTCGGGCAGGAAATTGCACCGTTAATTCTTACAGGTCCGCCAAGTGTAACAGGCTTTGCAGGTGGAAGGCCAAAGCCGAACGAGGTAGTAGCTTATTGGCCTGCTTTAATTCCTAAAAAACTAGTTCAACCGAAAGTAAAAATTTTGGAGCTGAAATAATGAAAATTAAATTGAGAGATATTGCTCACGGTAGAAGCGGCGACAAAGGCGATGCCGCAAATATTGGAATAGTTGCTTACGACGATAATGGATATGAAATAATAAAAAAATATTTAACGACTAAAAAAGTTAAAGAACATTTCAAAGGTATCTGTTTTGGCAAAATTCAAAGGTACGAATTACCAAATTTAAGAGCACTGAATTTTGTTTTACATAATACGCTCGGCGGAGGCGGAACGGTTTCGCTAAAGCACGATGCACAAGGCAAAACCCTTGCGGCGGCTCTGTTGCGTTTAGAATTGACCGTTGATTAAATTTTTTATGTTTGTTGTATTTGTTTTATAATCTTTTTGTGGGACTTTCTCTCCGGTTTATACAAACCGGTTTGTATAAATTGTCTAATAAAAAATTGTAATTTATAATAAGATTTTTAAATGGGTAAACTATGTATGAAGAAGAAAAAAAACGACTGAAAGAATTAAAAATAAGAATAGATAAATTACGAGGTTATCTTTAAATTAAGTCAAAAAGAAGAGAAAATAAATC
>CAZXJG010000043.1:10391-20366 GCA_964640985.1 uncultured Melioribacteraceae bacterium
GAAACAGAAAATTTTTGGAACGATCAAATAACTGCACAAAAAATTCTCCAAGAATTAAAATCACTACAATATTGGGTTGATATTTGGAATGAATTAAATTCCCAATATATCGGTACGGAGGAATCTGTAGAATTGGCTGTTTTAGAAGACGATGAGTCATATTTGGACGATATAAAAGCGGAATTAGTTAAGTTGGAAAAATCTATTGATGAAATTGAATTTAAGAGTATGCTTAGTGGTAAAGATGACAGTAAAAACTGTATTTTAACAATTCATGCCGGTGCCGGAGGTACCGAGGCACAAGACTGGGCTGAAATGCTTATGAGAATGTATTTGCGCTGGGGTGAAAAGAATAATTTTAAAATGGTATTAATATACCGATTAGATGGTGAAGGGGCAGGAATAAAAAGTGTTGATATTGAAGTAGTTGGTAAATATGCCTACGGTTATCTTAAAGTTGAAAATGGTGTTCACAGATTGGTACGTATTTCACCATTCGATTCGAATAAACGCCGACATACTTCATTTGCTTCGGTTTTTGTGATTCCCGAAGTTGATGATTCGATTGAAATTGATATAAATACGGCAGATTTGCGGATTGATACTTTTCGTTCAGGAGGTAAAGGCGGGCAAAATGTAAACAAAGTTGAAACAGCCGTTAGAATCACACATATACCTACCGGTCTTGTCGCAGCATGTCAAAGTGAACGCTCGCAGTTACAAAATAAAACAAACGCTATGAAATTACTTAAAGCGAAATTGTATCAAAAAGAATTAGAAAAACAGGAAGCCGAATTAAACGAGATAGAAAAAAATAAGATGAAAATTGAGTGGGGAAGCCAAATCCGTTCGTATGTTTTTCATCCTTATAATATGGTGAAAGACCACCGCACAAATTATGAAACTTCAGATACGCAAGGTGTGATGGACGGAAATATCAATGAATTTATTAAGGCATATCTTTTAATGTTTTCCAAAAATTAATTTTATCTAAGTTAAACAATTTTTGATTGTTATAACGAGGCTCTATCAATAACTGCAGCATTGAATAAAAGGGCGATGACAATTATTGGGGAAAAGGATTGTCATTACAGGAGCTTCGACGAAGAAGCAATCTTCCAAGTAAATGAGATTGCTTCTCCCGAAAATCGGGATTGCAATGACAGTGTTTTTTTACTTTAATTTTCGGATACAAGATTCCCGAAATCTTAAATATAAATTTCTCAGAATCTTCAGTTTTGGCATCCCTGTTAGGAGAGATTTCGGGAATCTCCACATGATTGTTAAATGTATGATTTATTGGATTGCCTTAAAAATTAAACGTATTTTCATACAACCATTCATTCAATTAACTTTTAAGTATGTCAATAGTAGCAATCTGTCAAACGTAAAAGATTGCTACACAATGACGTGTAACTATCTTGCAATAGCACAATTTAGCTATTACTAAAGATTTTTTTTAATATGTTTTGCTGCGGTTTTGTAAATTCTGTGTAGGGCGTTTATAAAATGGTTAATCGACTTATAAATTGAAAATAACAATTATTCACTATTCATAACGGAAAGTTGTGTTTAATATCTTTTAATTTGGAACGATGCAATTCCACTTTTAAGATTGACGAATATTTTATTTTTTGCTTCGTCAAAATTATTTGTTATATATGTATTATACCCAATCTTGTTAAATCCGGGAAAATTTTTAATTATAGGGAAGGAATTACTAATTATTCTGCATCCCGAGTTACGCGGGATGTATAATTTCAAAGATGCAACTCCTATCTTGATATCAATATTTGTACTATCTAATTTATTCCCAAGTTTAACTTTTATGGCCGAAGCTCCCGATTTAAATGAAATGTTTTTCACCTTATATTTTGAAAAATCAAATTTTGCATTAGCTGCTCCAATTTCTATATAAAAATTCCAAATTGGTTTATCGTTTAATGCAATATTTATGTTTCCATTCATTTTGTTATTTATAAATTTATGGTTCTCACCGGTAATATATACACTTGCGAGGTCATTACTTTTATCATAGATCGTATTTATTTTATATCCCAGATAGGTATCATTGGAAGAAATTTTAAATAGAGTGTTGCTTACTCCGTTTATATTTATAGCTCCCGCCCCTCCGGTTAAATTAAGCTGGGCATAGTCGGGGATGGGATTTTTTGATGTGAATAAATATGTAGAAGTATTGTCATTATAATTACTATCATAGAAATTCCAATCGGTAATATTTTGAAATGTTCCGTAAAGAATTATCCCGATTAATATTCCGAAAATAGCGCTAATTAAAGGTTTTAACTTTGTTCCCTTTGTAATAATGGCTAAGCCGAGAAAAATTAGAAACAGAGGCCACAAATTCCAAACAAAATAAAAATTTTGTGAAACTAAATTATATTGCACTAAAAAAAATAGTGCTCCAATTGTTAAAAAAAGGAAACCCCAAAATATTCGACCTGTTTTCATTTTTATCTCAAATTTATTTTTTTATGTATGAATTCCATAAAAGTGCTATCCCGATAATTATTAAAGTAATTGGAAATATATCCTTTATGTAAAAGTGCGGTAAAAAGCTTTGTACGAAGAAAAGAATACCTATAACAATTAATGTTATGCCTATAATAATACGTCCCTTACTTTCGTGTGGCGCATTAGAAGGTGTTTGAAAATTAACGGTGTTGCCCGATGAGTTATCGGTTTGAGGGTTCATATTAGGCATCTCAAAAGGTGCTTCAGGAACAATAATCCAAAGTATGATATACAGTAAAAGTCCTAAGCCGTTAAAAAATATAATTAAAACAAAAACAACCCTAACAAGTACCGGGTCAATATTCATATATTCTGCCAAACCTCCCGCTACGCCGCCTATAAAACGATCTTTTCTCGATCTGTAAAGTTTCTCTTTCATAAATTATCCTGATTTTTCTAAAATAGACGTGATATTCTCCAGAAGGTTTCAAATTTTTAAAATTATTTTTGCAAAACTAATTTTTTGAAAAAATCAAAATGTGCCTTGATCAATTTATGCCAATATAAGTTAATGTAATGAACGTAATAAATAATAGTTTTTTCATTTAATTATTTTTTCGATTAGCATAAATAAAATAATAAAAAGTAAAACTAAAAAAATCAATATAAAAATTAAAACAGTGTTGTTTGAAATAAGTTAAATACTTTTCTAAGTTTATATTTTAGAAAAAGTAGAATTTATAATAGATGAAAATTGCCCTCGTTCAGATAAATACAATAATTGGGGATATTCAAGGTAATAACGAAAAAATACTTGCCGCATACAAAAAGGGATTAAAAGATAATGTTGACCTCGTTATAGTACCGGAATTAGCCCTTTGCGGTTACCCCCCTCAAGATCTTATCGAAAAAAAAGAATTTCGCGATAAAATAGTGCAAACAAACGAATTTATAGCAAGTAAAACAAAAGAAGTTGCATTATTGTTCGGTACAATCACAGAAGAGTTTGACCACGTTGGGACGGGCATTTATAATTCTGCGATGCTTTGTTTTGATGGTGAAATTAAATTTATTCAGAATAAAACCCTTCTTCCCAATTATGATGTATTTGATGAAGTTAGATATTTTGAGCCGGCTAAAGATGTCAGGATATTTAATTTTAAAAATGAGAAACTCGGAATTTCAATTTGTGAAGATATTTGGAACGATGCGGATTATTGGAAAGATAGACGGTATACGATTGATCCTGTACAAAGATTAGTTGACAAAGGGGCTACATTGTTGATAAACATTTCCGCAAGTCCTTACGCTTATGGCAGAAGAACAGATAGATTTAAAATGCTTTCAACTTTATCTAAAAATGACAAGCTCCCCTTGGTTTATGTTTGTTGCGTCGGCTCTCAGACCGATTTGATTTTTGATGGCGGGAGTTTGTGTTTCGATAATTCGGGTAATTTGGTTTTATTGGGTAAAACTTATCAAGAGGATTATTTTATTTATGATACGTCCAAAAACTATCCCGTTATAAAAAACGTTGAAAAAAGTTTTGAAGAAGAAGTTCTCAGTTCTTTAATACTGGGTGTGAAAGATTATGCCGCCAAAACCGGATTTCAAAAAGCATTAATTGGTTTAAGCGGGGGGATTGATTCCGCCTTGGTTACATACATTGCTACGGAAGCCTTAGGTGCCAAAAACGTTCATGCAGTTTTAATGCCTTCAAAATATTCGAGCCGGGGCAGTATTAGAGACGCTGAGAAACTTGTGAAAAATTTAAGTATTTCGTCGGAAATTATTTCGATTCAATCTGTATTTGATAAAATTATTGAAGTACTGCAGCCTTCTTTCGGAAATTTGCCGCAAAATGTTACCGAAGAAAATATTCAATCCCGTATACGGGGACTTTTTTTAATGGCGCTATCAAATAAATTTAATTATTTATTGCTATTTACAGGGAATAAATCGGAAATGGCTGTCGGATATACTACGCTTTACGGGGATATGAACGGTGCACTCGGTGTTATTGCCGATGTATATAAAACTCAAGTATATAAATTGGCAAGATTTATTAATAAAGATAAAGAAATTATTCCGAAAGGAATTTTGACCAAAGCCCCGTCTGCCGAATTAAAACCCGGGCAAAAAGATGAAGATTTATTACCCCCTTATGAATTTCTTGACAAAATACTTATGATGTATCTTGAAGATTATAAGGAGTTCAATGAAATAACTGAAAAATTAGGTAAACCCGATATTGTGCGTAAAGTTTTACGGATGGTAGATTCAAATGAATTCAAGCGAAAACAAGCCGCACCGGTTTTACGGGTTACTACAAAAGCATTTGGTTATGGAAGAAGATTTCCTATTGTTCAAAAATGGAGAAGAAATTAATAAATTATTTATGGATATTCTATGAAAATCAGATTAAATTATTCAATTATTTTTGTATTGCTGTTTAGTTATAATTTATTAAATGCTCAATTTTTTGCTCAGAAACATGTTGTTAAATTAAAAGTCTATCAATCGTTTAATTCTGTACATCGCGGCAGTGAACTTAAACTAGCACTTAAAGTTAATGTTTCAAATTCTTGGCATATTAATTCGAATAAACCGAATGAAGCCTATCTTATCCCTTCTAAACTTGAAGTAAATAAACCCTTTAAATTTTTAAAAATTAAATTCCCAAAAGCATATAATATAAAATTCAGTTTTTCGAAAAAACTTGTATCTGTTTTTCAGGGAAATATTTTTATCGGTGCATTAATTCAGATCCCTAAAAATATTAATTTAGGTAAAGATACAATTAAATTAAAATTCGGATATCAAGCATGCAACGATGTTACTTGTTTGCCGCCGGATGAAGTTGATACTTCAATTGTAGTCAATGTTGTAAATAATAAAACACCTATAAATGAAATCAATCAAAATATATTTTCAAAAATCGATTTGAACTATACAACAATTCCGTCTAATATATCCGAAGGTTCAATTTCCAATACTTTGGCTTCAAGCGGATTGTTTCTCAGCCTTTTACTTGTTTTTTTGGGGGGGTTGGCATTAAACTTAACACCATGTGTTTATCCTTTAATTCCAATAACAATAGGATATTTTGGCGGACAAAGTCAAGGTAATACTAAAAAGCTTTTTTCACTCGGTGTTCTTTACGTTTTAGGAATAGCACTTACCTATTCGGTAGTGGGAGTTATTACGGCTTTAAGCGGTGCGGTTTTCGGTACGCTTCTTCAAAATCCTATTGTGATAATTTTTATTGTATTGGTTTTTATTGCGCTTGGTTTAAGTCAATTTGGCGTTTATGAATTTAGAATGCCCGATAAATTAGTAATGAAAGCCGGAAGAGCAAAATCGGGTGCTTTCGGTGCTTTTTTTATGGGATTAACTATGGGAATTGTTGCCGCACCCTGTATTGGACCCTTTGTAATAGGACTTGTTACTTATGTAGCTGCCAAAGGAGATCCCTTGTACGGTTTTTTAATGTTCTTTACGCTTGCTATCGGTTTGGGACTCCCTTATTTGTTCCTTGCTATTTTTTCGGGGAAAATCAAAAGCCTTCCAAAATCGGGCGAATGGCTTCAAGAGGTTGAACACATATTCGGCTTAATACTTTTTGGTGCGGCTTTATATTTTGTAGGACCACTTCTTCCAAAAGGTGTTGTTCACTATTTGCTGCCGAGCTTCGCATTGCTTTCGGCATTATACCTTCTTTTTATTGATCGTAAAGCAGATAAAATTAAAGTTTTCTTTTTCTTCAAAACAATTTTCGCTGTTTTAATATTAGCCGTTGCTATTTACGCTATTTGGCCGGTAAAAGAATCATCTCCCAACTGGCAAGCTTTTAGTAATGCTAAATATGAAAATTCATTATCAAGTAACCATAAAATGATTATTGATTTTTATGCAGATTGGTGTATCCCTTGTAAAGAATTGGATGCCAGAACTTTCCCGGACCCGGAAGTTGTGAAATTATCTAAAAATTTTGATAACTATAAAGTCGATATGACAAAATCAATGTCTGAAAAAACCGAAAGGATTCGAAAACAATTTAATATCTTAGGAATGCCGACAATTCTAATAATAAATTCAAAAGGTAAAATTGTTAATAGAATTACCGGGTTTATATCGGCGAAAGAGTTTGTAAAAATCATTTCAAATGTAAAATAATTTGTTTGATAATATAAAATCATTGTAAAAACAAAAATGCATAACTATTTTAGAATATTAAGTTTATTAAACTTATAATTTTTTATTTTTTAATTGATAAAAGAGTTAAAAAAAATGGAAACAGAAGAAAAAGAGTTAAAAGAACTTGAAGACGTAACTGTTATGTTTGCTGGCGATTCCGGTGATGGGATGCAATTAACAGGGACTCAATTTAGTAATACCACGGCATTGGTTGGTAATGATCTTTCCACATTGCCCGACTATCCTGCGGAGATTCGTGCACCTGCGGGTACTCTTTATGGTGTAAGTGGGTTTCAACTACAATTTAGTTCAAAAGATATTCATACACCCGGTGATAGTCCCGATGTTTTGGTAGCAATGAATCCCGCAGCTTTAAAGGTAAATTTAGTTAAAATAAAACCGCATGCTATGATTATTGCTAATAAAGATTCGTTCGATTCCAAAAATCTTAAAATGGCAGGTTTTGAAACCAATCCTTTAGAAGACGAATCCCTTTCCGGCTATAAAGTTATTCCGGTACCAATTACTTCATTAACAACCGAGGCGCTTAAAGATACATCACTTAGTATTAAAGAAATTCAAAGAAGTAAAAATTTCTTTGCACTTGGAATGATGTTTTGGTTATTTAATAAACCGCTTGAACCGACCATGAAATGGATTGAACAAAAATTTGTTAAAAAGCCTGAAATTGTGGATGCAAATCAAAAAGCATTAAAAGCCGGTTATTATTACGGAGATACCGTTCATTTATTTACAACAAGATATACCGTAAAACCTGCTAAATTACCGGCTGGAACTTATAGAAGCATTTCGGGTAATGAGGCTACTGCATTAGGATTTGTTGCCGCATCACAAATAAGTGGGCTGCCTCTTTATTTGGGCTCTTATCCTATTACCCCCGCTTCGGAAATTTTACATTATTTAAGTCGTTATAAAAATTTTGGTGTTAAAACATTTCAAGCAGAAGATGAAATTGCCGGAATTAGCTCTACAATTGGGGCTTCTTTTGGCGGTGCATTGGCAATTACTACTACAAGCGGACCTGGTTTGGCATTAAAAACGGAAGCTATCGGTTTGGCCGTAATGACAGAGTTACCAATTGTTATTGTTGATGTTCAGCGCGGTGGACCAAGCACCGGACTTCCGACTAAGACCGAACAAGCAGATCTTTTACAGGCATTTTACGGCAGAAGCGGTGAATCTCCTGTTGGTATTGTTGCTGCATCTACACCCGGCGATTGTTTTAATATGGCTATTGAAGCTTCGAGATTAGCCTTAAAATTTATGACTCCCGTCATTCTATTAACCGACGGATATATTGCGAATGGTTCGGAACCATGGCGCATTCCCCACGTTAATGAATTGCCTAAAATTGAAGTTAAATTTAGAAAAGATACTCAAAATTTTCATCCTTATGAACGCGATGAAAATCTTTCTCGTCCGTGGGCTGTTCCTGGAACCCCGGGTTTGGAACATCGAATCGGCGGGCTTGAAAAAGAGGATATTACAGGTGATGTTTGTTATGATCCTGATAATCATGATCATATGATACGGCTGAGAGCACAAAAAATTAAAAATATGCATAATGAAATTCCTAAGTTAGAAGTTGATGGTAATGGCTCCGGTAATTTATTAGTACTTGGTTGGGGCGGAACTTACGGTGCAATAAAAGATGCAGTTGACGGCGCTCGTGCCGAAGGTTATGATGTTTCGCAAGCGCATCTTAATTATTTAAATCCATTTCCAAAAAATCTTGGAGATATTTTAAATAGCTTTAAAAAAATATTGATTCCGGAAATAAACTTGGGTCAACTTTCTAAAATCATTAGAGATGAATTCTTAATTGATGTAATTCAGTATAATAAAATAAGAGGATTACCGTTCAAATCAATTGAGATACAAAATAAAATCGCAGAAATACTTGGAGGCGGTAATGGAACAGACTAAAATAGAGACTAATCAATTAAAACCAAAAGATTTTGCATCCGGCCAAGATGTAAGGTGGTGTGCAGGCTGCGGCGATTATTCCGTATTAGCTCAGGTTGAAAGAACATTTCCGGAAATCGGTAAAAACAAAGAAGATATTGTATGGATTTCGGGAATCGGTTGTTCAAGCAGATTCCCTTATTATATGAGTACCTATGGCTTTCATTCAATTCATGGCCGTGCACCTGCAATTGCAACGGGACTTAAAATTGCACGTCCCGAACTTTCTGTTTGGGTGGCTACGGGTGATGGTGATCTTTTGAGTATAGGCGGTAATCATTTTATTCATTCCTGTCGAAAAAATATCGATTTAAACGTTATCCTTTTTAATAATAGAATTTATGGCTTAACCAAAGGTCAATATTCTCCAACTTCCGAGAAAGGAAAAATAACCAAAAGTTCCCCTTATGGTAGTGTCGATTATCCTTTCAATCCTACATCTGTTGCCGTTGGATCCGGAGCTACATTTGTTGCACGTGCAATTGACCGTGACCCGAAACATTTAAAAGAAATGATTAAAAGAGCTGAAAAACACAAAGGATTTTCCTTTATTGAAGTATACCAAAATTGCGTTATATTCAACGACGGCGCTTATTCTTTACTTACTAATAAAGAAACTAAAGATGATAATGTTGTTTATTTGAAACATGGCGAACCGTTGATATTTGGTAAAAATAGAGATAAAGGAATTATTATTGAAAACGGTCGTCCCGTTGTTGTTGATCTTAATGACGGTAAACATACGGCTGACGACCTTTGGGTTCATGATGAATTTGATGAAAATCCTATTCGCGCTTTTATGCTTGCCCATATGACCGAAAACCCGAATATGCCGACACCTTTCGGTATTTTCAAAGATATTCGAATTGAAACTTATGAAGAAGCGGTTGTTAATCAAATAGATGAAGTTACCAAAATGAAAGGCAAAGGCGACTTAGAAGAATTGCTTTTCAGCGGTAATACATGGGAAGTAGAATAAGATAGAAACGAGATATATTGTTAATGAAAGGCAAGTTTAACGGCTTGCCTTTTTTTATTAATTCTTTGAGATTTTGTTATTCCGTTTTCTATTTGTTAATAAGATTGACATCGAAATTATCATTCCGATAATCCCGATTGGATAAAAAGCTCCCCCTAAATTATGCAAGCGGACAACATCAATCAGATACCCTAATATTGGCGCTATTATCATGGTTGATAATGCTTTGGATTGACTTTCAATAGAAAGTATTGTTGCACCTTTTGTTTCCGTAGCAAATTGTTCAAGTCTGCTTATAAGAATTGGACGCCAAAAATTTTGTATTATATAAAGTACTA
>CAZXJG010000044.1:0-20182 GCA_964640985.1 uncultured Melioribacteraceae bacterium
TCTTTTATTTCTATCCGCCCTTCCCAAATAGAGAAAATAATTTTTATTGGTCGGATCATTTACTAAATCATTTTCATTATTGCTTAATATGTAATGTGGAATAATTACAATTTTTTTTCTGTCTATATTGAATCCGTTCAACAAAAAATCTTTTTCAACATTAGTAAAACAAATAATCTTATCAATTTTATTTAAAAGATTTTTAGCCAGGATTTTTTTATGAAGAGTTTTAATAAGGCTGAATCTTTTAGTGTGAAAATAAAAATGAGGAGTTAAAATTATTTTGGCTTTTTTGTTTTTAGAGACATAATTTATTGCGTAGTCGCTAAAATACCTGCCGAATTGATTTACACTCAATATATCATAATCATCATCTAAAAAATATTTAATTTTTGGAGTGATATTATACGGTGTGTATTGTTTTAAAAAGGTTGCTTGCTCGCCTGTATAATTATGATTTCTTTTCCCCGTTGTAAAATCAGTGGATAGTATTTTGTA
Source organism: uncultured Melioribacteraceae bacterium (assembly GCA_964640985.1). Lineage (GTDB taxonomy): Bacteria > Bacteroidota > Ignavibacteria > Ignavibacteriales > Melioribacteraceae > CAZXJG01. The sequence goes on from CAZXJG010000044.1 coordinate 499, forward strand.
ATCAACTCCTAATTGTTGATAGATTTTAAATCTGTCGGCTACAAATTTTTCCAATCCCCCTACCGAAGGATAAAATGAACGTGTTAATTCAAGAATTTTCATAAATTAATTTATTAATAATTCATTTACATTTTCCAATACTTCATCGACAGTAACATCCGTTAAACAATACGGTTCTTTATGAATGCAGCGCCATTCACAGCCGAAACAATCCATTTTATGGGATAAATATTTTACTTTGTCGGATTCTTTGTAGGGGAAAAATTTTTTATAATTTCCTCCGCCAATTATAGCAATTAATGGTGTCCCAACTTTAAGTGCGATATGAGATAATCCGGAATCCAACCCTAAAAATAATTTTGTGTTTTTAATAACACTTGGGATATCATTTAGACCCAGTTCACCTGCTTTTACAACAATATTATTATTATTTTTTAAATCGTATAATCTCATTCTTTGTTCAAAAGAGCCTAATAATATTATTCTATACTTTTGGGATAAAACAGTAATTAATTTATCAAATTTTTGTACTTCCCAATCTCTATTATTCTCTGATGAAAAGGGAGCAATCGCAATATCATAATTATTGTTTTTTACATTTAATGAAAACACCTTATTAGCATTAAACACTGGTGTATATTTTTTATTAAAAGATTTAATTACTTCAGTGTTTTTATCATATTCATTAAAACAATTTTTAGTAATTATTTTCGAGTATTTTTGATCTAATCTTTTACCAAAGAATTTTGTCAAATATTCCCAATTTGAATTTAGGCAATAAATTTCTTCTGCTCCCGATAAAAGAGCCATTTGATCATTCAAAATTCCTCTCGCTGTTGTTAAATTATAACATTTTCTAAACCCAATATGTCTCAAATTTATTAAAAATTTATATTTATATAATAAAGAAAATTTATACTTGGAATAATTATATCCTAATATCTCTACTTTTCCATTATAGTTTTTAAATAATTGTAAATATTGATCTTTTACAACAAAAACAATTTCCCCTTTTCCTTCAAAAACTAGATCATTTTCTAAAATTATAGAGAAAACTATTAAATCACCGATTTGACCGGTATTTATAAATAAAATATTATTCTCACTTTTCCTCTTAGAGTTAAAAAAGATTATTTTTAACACTAGATATTCTATATATCCAATTATATTTTTTATAAAATAGATGAATAACATTATAAACTGAAATTAAAATATTTGTTGAAAAATAATTTAAGACCTAAAAAATATTTGGAGTAGACAAAGTTCTTTTTGCGCATTATTTTTAAAGGTATGCCAAAGAACATGGTAATAATTAAATATCTTAAGGCAGGTTTTGAAAAATTATTTATTGTAACTGTTTTTATAAAATAGGAAAAGGCTTTGAATAATTTATTATTATAATAAAAAATTAATCCTTTATAATAATTTAACTCAGAATACCTTTTACTTGAAGAGTTCAAATATTTAAGTGAAATATATAATGATTTTTCGACTGTATCTTTTTTATTTAGAGTTGAGATCTGTTTATTATGAATTCTCCATGAGTATAAAAATTCAGGTACGTTCAAGTAAGTAAATTTATCACACCCCCTTAAATAAAACTCATAATCTGAACTAGGGGAAAATTTTTTGTCAAAATATCCAATTTCATTAAAGACTTTTTGGTTTATACATATACTTGAATTAAAAATTGTATAATTTTTATACAATAATTGTTCTTTTATATCATTGTTTTTAATTGGTATTTTTTGTGAACCTATTATTTTATTATCCTTGTCTATTATCTTAAAATAAGAACCGCAAATATCCGCATCGTTTTGTTTGATATAATTTAATTGTTTTAAGAATCTTACCGGATGAGAAATATCATCCTGATCATGAATAAAAACATATTCCCCTTTTGCTTCTTTAAATCCTCTATTATAAGCTTGAACTTGTCCGCAATCTTCTTCGATAATTAATCGTATTCTGGGATCTTTGTAGGATTTTATTATTTCAATTGAAGAATCAGTAGAACAATTTTCAATAATTAAAAATTCAAAATTGGTGTAAGTTTGATTGAGTACACTTTCTATTGCTTCACATAAAAATCTTTCCCCGTTATGGACGGGCATAACGACCGATACAAGTGAATCGAAAAAATTATTTTTCTTTTCGGTACTTTCCATACAAATGTTGTTTTATTTCAATTAAATTAATATCTAATTTATCTTTCATCGCATCGAGAAAAGCTCTCAATAACAAACCTAATCTTTTTATTTTATAATCATCATATAATATTATTCTTCTGCTTTCTCTCTGCAAATCAGCAATTATTGAACAAAAAATAAGTCTCTTAGATTTTAGATATCTGTCCAACAACCAAAAATAATTTCGAAAAGTAAAATAGTTCATCCAATAATTTTCATATTTATGTCGATAAGATGTTTTCCAAAAAAATTCCCTTTTAATCAAATGTTTATTATTAACCTCTTTATGAATTATTATTTGTTTAGGAACAAGTAAGATATTCCCAAATTCTTTTAATCTTAAAGAATACTCTACATCATCATGATGAATAAAAAAATATTTATTTGGAAAACCTATCTTTTTAACTGCTTTTCTATTAATTAATATTCCAACGAAAGAAGCAAAATCGATTTTTAAGACTTCTTCGTTTAACTTATAGTTTTCAATGGGGGTTTGTAGAACAAATGATTTTACTTCTTGCAAATTAATGTTCCCTCGATGGAAAACAAGTCTATCAGCTTCAGTATCATATACATCTGGACAAACCGCAGAAACATCATCTTTAGCATATCTAATTATACCTTCTAGTGTACTAATATTAGGTTCCGCATCATCATCCATACACCAAATCCAGTCATATCCTTTCTCATAAGCGGTTTGAATACCGGTATATTGCCCACCGGCACTACCCAAATTTTCTTGAGTAATAACTGATAAATCCTTTTGATTTTTTAACCAATCTAATGTTTCATCTGGGCTAGAATTATTAACTACTATTATTTCATCCAATTTTCGTGTTTGATTTCTTAATGATTCAATACATTCCTTTAATAATTCAAACCTATTATATGTTACGACTATTGCTGCAATTTTCATTTTTCTTTATTTTAATTTTTCAAACACCTTTAATGTATTCGCCACCACTTGATCCATATTATAATATTGATACTCTGCAAGTCTCCCGCAAGATATTACGTTTTCTATCTCTCCCGTTTTCTCAAAATATCCTTTATTTAAATTGTGGTTCCTTTCATTCGGTATCGGATAAAAAGGTTCATTTCCGCCATTGGCAAACTCACAATCAAAAAAATAATCAACCTGTCCGGTGTAAATTATTTTTCTTTCATTAGTTTTTGTCATTTCAAAAATCCTGATAGAAATAGCGGTCTTCTAATTCCGTCAAGTCTTTCTCCATCAATAAAAATTATTGATTTACCCATGTCAATTCCCTTGAACTGTTGAATCCCCTTTCCTTTTCCGCCGACTTCAATAATGTATTTTGTTTCATTATCGTCAATGAGATAGTCGGGGGGTTTTTTTCCTTTTGATGTTTTTAGATAGTTTATTTTATACCCGCTTATTTTCATGCTTTCGACAAAAAAATCTTCGAGCAATCCGCCAATCGCTTCGTCATATTCTTTATAAAGTAATCTGCTCGGTAAATTCATAACTATTTTCGGTTCTTTTAATACATTAGTCCCTTCAGGGAAAATAAGGTCATTTTGTCAAACCATTTTACAAATTGACTCTTAATTGAACTTATTCAAAACTCTTCCAACAACTTGATCCATATTATAATATTTGTATTCAGCGAGACGACCGAGAAATAAAATGTTTTCAAGTTTACCGGCTTCCTCATTATATTTTTCAAACAGTAAATTATTTTCATTATTTAGAATAGGATAGAATGGGTCCCCCTTCATTTGCGGATATTCTTTTACAATTGTAGTCGTTGCACACTTTTGATTTGTTAAATATTTTAACTCGGTAATACGAGTATATTTCTCGGAGTTTACAAAATTTATGGAAGCCGCTTCTTGATATATGGGAGTATCATAATTCTCCCATTTAAATTTCAACGACCTATACGGCAACTTCCCAAATTCATAATCAAAAAAATAATCAATCGGACCGGTATAAATCATCCTATCAAATTTAATATCATTAATTATCTTTTTGTAATCCGTATTTAAAATAACTTCTATATTTTTATGATTCAACATCCGTTTAAACATTTTCGAGTAGCCGTCTTTCGGCATGAACTGATATTTATCGGTGAAGTATCTATCGTCATCATTTGTTCTAACCGGAATTCTTCCGCAAACCGCCGGAGATAATTGCAACGGATCCAAATTCCATTGTTTTTGTGTGTAATGCTTAAAAAATTTCTCGTATAAATCTTTACCGACTTGGTTAACAATTATATCTTCGGAGTTTTTAATAGGATATCTTTTCTCCCGTACACTTTCATAAAATTCGGCAACTTCTTTATCTGTCTTAAATTGCTTTCCATATAATTCATTAATTGTGGTTCTGTTAATTGGAATCGGATAAAGAGCGCCATCTAATTTTGCCAATACCCTGTGCTCATAAAAACGCCATTCGGTAAATTGTGATAAATAATCAAAAACTATTTTGTTGTTTGTGTGAAAAATATGCGGACCGTATCGATGTATTAAAATCCCATGTTCGTCAAGCTCATCAAAGGCATTTCCGCCGATGTGATTTCGCTTTTCAACAATCAGCACCTTTTTATCAAGCTGCGAAGCCAGCCGTTCTGCCGTTACAGCACCGGCAAACCCGGCACCGACTATTAAGTAATCATATTTCATTTAGCTTCCTTATAGAACACGGATGACACAGAAAAAACGAATTGACACAGATAAAATTGAACAGAATTTCTTGCTCTTACACTGCAACTCATTTTTTATTCTGCTAATATTTTCCCCTTCTCAAAAAAAAAGCATTAAAATTACAATATTATTTAACAAAATATTTATCTAACGGATAATTATTAAATTTCTTATTAAACCAAATTTCAAAAGCAGTATCTAAAAACTCATAACCGGCATCCACCTTATTAATTATATCCTTTTTTATTAATGTCTCTTTGTTTTTACTTACATTGCGCGGGGTTCCAAGATTATATTTTTGCATCACAAAAGTACTGGTTAATTGAACCTCATTATTTGCAACTGCTTTTAGTAAATTTAGTTGTGTTCTGCTTAAATGTTCCACCTCTTGCTGATAGAGCGGAGTATTAGCAGATATTACTTCTTCTAATGCCTTTTTTATTTCTACTTCAGTCGCTCTTTTAGAAGTTAAATTCCATGTATAATGTGAGAGTTGCTGTACATACCACGAGTGGTTCTTCATTATCCTAGGAATTATTTCGGCTAACGATTTATCAATATGTTTATTAGTCTTTTTAAAACCGCTATAAATAAAATTTGTCCATTCCTCTGTACTGATTTTTGAAAGAAGAATAACATCTCCAAATCTGTAAAAAGGATTTGCAGAGTTATCAAAAATATTTGTCATCATATAACGTTTGCTGCCGAATATACAATAAGTAACTTTTTTTTGTCTTTGCCAGACGGCTCTCATATTTTTTTCAAATTTTTTATACTCTGAAAAAAGCGAAAGATTCTGAAATTCATCAAGTCCGATAATGAACTTAATCTTTTTCCTCTGAGCAATTGTTTCCGGTAAATTTAAAATTTCCTTTCTATTTTTCCCCAATTCACTCCAGTCAAAACTTAACGTAAAATCGGAATTGGGGTCTACACCAAAACTTATTTTCGGTATTACTTGTTTAAAAAAATCTTTTCCGCTTTTTATCCAATCTTCCCACTTAGTTGAAGAAGCCTTAATAATTTCTTCAGCAAATAATTCTAAAAATTCCTCTTCACAATTGACCATAAATAAATCAATAATTACAGTTTTTATTTTATTGTTTTTTTTAAAATATCATTAAAAACCTTTTCGACCAAAGAAGATTTTCCCCATCTTCTCGGAGAAATAATCATAGTATTAATATTATTTATAAGATTTGAGTACAGTTTTTCACTTTCTTTCTCTCTGTTAGTAAATGCTTTATCACTTACTATATTTCCATATATAAACGGTGAATTCATTATTTTATACTCTTTAGTATTATACTATATGATATTATACCACAAAATATAATATTGAAATCTTAAATACAATGACAATTAAGTAATCATATTTCAATTATTAATTCTCCATAGAACACGGATGACACAGAAAGAATAGATATTCACAGATTTAGTTATTAAGGGGGTGGAATAAAATACGTTATCGAATTACAACTCCTAATGTATTTAATAACAGTTATTTATTCTTGTATTATATACAAGTTATTCTATTCCACCCCCTAAAGCGATAATTATATATATTGCATTTTTTGCAGCAAAAAAAATAAACGTTCTTTTAGTTTTCGGATTTTCCCAAATTCTTCTCTCTTTTTAAGAGATTGAGTAAGTTCATGAAAAAATCAAAATCCGAAAACCAATTTGCAAATAAATTAAATGTAGCCTTTTTATGAGCTGGGTTCGCGTTTGGGTGCATTTTGTTTTTTCAACAAAGAATTCTCATAGAATTCTAAAACCTCTCGAATTACGCAAAAAGTTATTTGAACACATTAAGGAAAATGCGGAGAAGAAAGATTTATTCATTGATGCTGTAAATGGTTTTGAAGAACATGTTCATTGTTTAATATCTCTTTCCCGGGATATCACAATCAGCAAAACGATGCAATTGGTTAAAGGCGAAAGCGCTTATTGGTTCAATCACAAAGACTTTGGCAAAAAATTATTTTAGCAAGATGATTACTGGGCTGTGAGTGTGAGTGAAAGTCATTTGGAGCAAGTAAGGAATTATATTAGGAATCAAGATGAGCATCATAAGCGAGTTCTTTTTGCTGATGAAGTCGATGAATTTATGAAAAAATATGGTTGGTGGCATTTTAAGTGAGTGCTGTTTTTTAATGCGGCTATCCACTGGATACCTTTGGGAAAGCCGGGTGTTTCAATTATTCATTAAACCGTTCCACCATAGCGGAACGACAATATTTTTTTTGTAAAACCGACTTTTTAGTCGAATCATTTAGCTTTGTTTGCCAATATTAAATATTTTACTGCTTTATTTTACTTTAGTTGAACTTGGTAAAAGGAAACAAACTAAAAAGGAATCCATATTTTAGGATTACAGCAGAATCTGTAACTAACTGCTATTAGTTTGCACAATTAATTTATCTCAAACACTATTGCCGTCAACTTCAGTTGACGGATTATGAAAACCCAAATAAACATTGGGCTTTAGCCCCATTAAAAATTTAACTTTGTTTGCAGAAAAAACAAATGTGGCTAAAGCCGAGTTATTTTGAGAATACTTTTAAACCGTTCCGCCATAGCGGAACGGCAATATTTTTGTTTTTTATGTCATATATTTAAAGAAAATTTATATAAACATTGATAGAATGATTGTATGATTGTATAATATTACCAACTAAATCTTTGTCTTTTTTGCCTGCCCAGTGCAATTTTTTTTATTACACGGGGTAAAGAAAACGGAAGAAAATCAATTAGAACATAATTTTGTACAATATAGCTTGAAGTCCGAAGCTTGAAGTCTTACGCCTGTCTTCCATCTTCTGACTTCTATCTTCCGTCTTCTATCTCCCGACTTCCAACTTGCGGTTTACCGGGCTATGAATATAGCCGGTGTTCACAGATATTAAAAAAGCTCAAGAAATATTTGAATAATCCGTTTTTAATATTTTTTTCTTCCTCACAAAATAAAACATCCCAATTGTTACAAAGCATTCCGTTACTACAACAGAAATTGCCGTTCCTATTTCCAGATACAACGGAACTAAGATAAATAGAAGAATAAGATTAAGAATCCCGGCAAAAAAGACAATTTTAGAAAATTCCTTTTTATATCCCAAATTCAGCATTATTTGAATTCCGTAAATATTGCTTAGCAAGATTAGTACCGGAAGAAATATTATAATTCTCAATACATTAATTGAAGGTAAAAACTTGTCGCCCAAAATTACAATCACAATTACTTTTGAAAAAATAATAATTATAACGGTAGATATTCCAGCTAAAGTAACACTATACTTTAAGTATTTTTTTACGAATTTAACCGCTGCTGTTCCGGATTCGCTAAACAATCTTGAAAGATGCGGAAATACAGATTGTGAAGCATTTTGGAAAAGTCCCTGTACGGCAATACGAATTTTATCAGCGGCGGAAAAATATCCCACAACCGTGTTACCGGCAAAAAGTCCAAGTACAAAAACATTTGAAGTTGTGTAAAGGGAAATTGATGCAGTGGAACTAAAAACGTACCAGCCGTCTATTAGTTGTTTTTTAATCTCGGATATTCCGGGAATCACAAACTTTATTTTAAATTCAAATCTGATAACAATTAAACTAATTACTCCAATTAATATGTAGGAAATACCGTTCAACAAAATCAACAACAAAACATCTTCTCCGGATTTAATAAAAACAAATATCGAAACCGCCCAAAGGCTTTTAACCAATAGACTTATTATTGTAATGTATTTCATACGCTCCATTCCTTGAAAAAACCAAACGGGAAAAAGAACCGCTCCCAACACAATTAGAAATGAAAAAAGGTAAACTGAAGAATCCGATGAAAATTTCGGAATTGCAAAAATAAGAGCTGCAAAAATTACAGCACTTATAAAAAAAAGAATAATTTTAATAATTAGAACTACAGAAAATATCCGATTGATTTTTTGCGGGTTTCCACGGTTTACAGAGATTTCTTGAGTGGCTGTAAGATTAAATCCGTAATCAGTGAGTATCTGAAAATACATTACAAATGCAGCCGCAAAATTTACAAGTCCGTAATTCATAGGTCCCAAAACTCGCACAAGATACGGCAATGTTATCAAGGGGAAAATGTAGTTTGAAAACTGAAGTATAGATAAAGATGAAAAATTTCCGATTAAAGTTTTATTATTCGCAAATTTATGTTTTAAGTTTAGAAACAACGCTAAAGACCAAAATATTTAACAAAATATGACTTGGATAAGAAAAAAATTCTTCACGTAAAAAGCTTAGCATTGAGTAACAAATATTTCAATTCCTTTTTTTTATTATTTTTACTTCAGAAATGTTCTTCAGCGTTTTATTTTTATCCGGCTTTTTGTTGAACCCGCTAAGGGCCTTATGCCTATATAAAACAAACTAAAAAGTTAAAATAAAAACAGAAAAAGTGGTGTAAAATGCTTATTTTTTAATAATTCTAAAAAATATATCACAAGCAAACGCCACTTTCAGTTAGAAAGTATTAAACTATCTTCACTTAAATATTTTAATATTTAAAAAATGTCTATAAAAATCAAATAATCTACGAATTTATTGCTCTATCATATACTTTTGTTTGATAATCCCTGTCAATGGGTATTAACTCGTAATTTATCTTTTTTATCTCCATTTCAAGAATGTCTAATTCATTTAAAATATTGAATCTTATATCGTTAAATGCCGATTTAATATTTGAAAATAATGATTTATAATAGCTTATTCCCTCTTCAAGATTATTCGTAAACTTTAAAAAATAGTCCATATCTTTATTTGAAAAGTTTTTTTTAACTTCTGAAATTTTATCATTTAGATAATCAATATATAATTTAAGTTCTTTAATAAACAAATTGGGTCTATCCTTTCTGAACATAATATTTATCCTTCCATAAATATGATCAATCATTTCTTTTAGTGAAAATGTGTCTGAAAAATATGCTAAATTTGGTCCGGGACAAATTGAAACCCCTTTGTCTTTAGAATCGGGTTTTAGATTATTTGAAAGAAGTGCTGAAGATGCCAGCCCAAGGCATAAACATGATTTTTCAACAATTTTACTATATTGTTTTTCATACTCATCATGGGGAAGGTTCTGCAGTTTTAGCTCATTCAACTTCAGTTTTTGATATTTCTTTGATGCAGTACAAATAGGTAGATCGGTAAATTCGGTATTGAAAAGCAAATATTTTTTGGGACATGAACTTCCGGGTTTTCCTTTCTTAATTAATTCATGCTTAGTGGCATCTTTGGTGTTGGTTCTTAAACTATTAAAAGGAACACCTAAGGGAGAAACGTTGCTTAAATATAAATCATCTTCTTTAGCTTTAATAAGTAATTCTCTTGTTTCCTTATCGACAACGGTTACTTCTGGAACAAGCAGAAATGGAGAACCCCAGCCAACAGAATCAAGGTTATAATATTCTAATAAAAATTCATGTTCTTCTGCTGTTCCAACACCGCCTTGAGCAGTAAATTTAACATCTAAAGATTCTTCCGGAACAAAACGATTTTGTTTAAGTAACGAATCTTTTAATATTTTGTGTGTTTGCTCTATCAATTCTTTTCTATGATGTTTAAATTTATCGAGAATTGGTCCCATTAAATATCCATCCGTGGCAAATGCATGACCTCCACAATTAAGACCCGATTCAATCCGGTATTCTGAAACCCAAAGACCTTTCTTCGCAAAAAATTTGCCTTGTATTAAAGCCGATCTGAAGTCACTAACTTTTACAACTATTTTTTTCTTTATATATCCAGTTTCATCAGGATAGAAATCGTCAAAATTTGCAATATAACTATAGAGCCTTGGATTAATCCCGGCTGATAAAATAATTGAAGAGTTCAAATTACTTTTAGCAAATCCTCTTAAAGCTGCGTGAGCATCATTAAATTCTATTGGAAGCTTTTCTTTCTTCTTATAATTATATTTATCCAATTTCGTCATTATATTAACATCTATACTGCCCATAGAAAGGTTTTCTTTAATCCAAGATTGCAATTCATCAATGCTGAAGTTTTTTTCAACCAAATTATTGAATTTTTGTTTTAATTCGGAATAAGATGGAAGCATATTAAAATATTTTTCTAACTCGCTCCCTTTAGTAAGCAGGGAATTTTTCAATTCGTTAAATTTTTCCCGAACAATTTTATCAATTAGATTAAGATAAGCTGTTATTCTTTCAGCCCTAAAATCAATATTTTTTATGGTAATCGGTTTATATTTTAAGTTAAATTTATTACAATAATATTCTCTCATTTTCTCCACAAGAACATCATCAACAATTGATATTACTGATGAAATTCCATATTGTGCCACTTTTACAGGGGTGTCTATTGAATAACTAAGTCCCATTACGGGTATATGAAAACTATGTGGTGATTTTAAATTTTTCATTTACTACTTCTTTCGTCCTTAAATTAAAATAGGTTTTATATGTTATATAATTTAGTTGTGCTAAAAAAGATTATTTCCTTATCCGAAAAGGAATAATAGTTGCCTTATGGTTGAATAATGATGTTTGAAAAACGATGAACAAGGAGTTTTATCTTTAATTTATTACTTAAATTAATTAATAATTTAAAATACGAAAATAATATGATAATCTTTTAAATAATCTACAAGTCTTCAATGCATTAATTTTAGTATTAAAAATTAAAATTACATTTCTTTTACAAAAAAGAATCGTTTAGTTCATGTTTGTTCTGCCATAATTTATACCGGGCTTCAATAAAATTGTTTTTTTGAATAAAAATTCGGGATCCAATCATTATAAAACCATCTGGTTGTATTGATATATAATCTGGAAATTCTCATAAAACAATAGAATGCAGATGACTACGCCGAATGCGGACGAACACGGAATAATTATGATTTTAACTAATATGTTTAAGAATAATCTTTTCCCATTTGTTTAATAGCCGTAATTATTTCGTCAACTGTTTCCTTTAATTCAGGTCCCATTTTCTTTTTTTCCGTCTCATATTTACCACCCATAAAATGAAGCAATGCAAAATAAATGGGCTTATATCTTTCTTTAATTCCGAACTTATTTTCAGTAAAAAGTTTGTAAACAAAATTGTACTGCTTTTTGGCAATAAAGAAATTAAAAATTTCAGATATTTCTTTTATCCATTTAATAACGTATTCCTCTTTAAATAATTCGCTTTTCCAGATTTTTACGGCTTCCTCAATTTCATCATTCCAAAGTAGAACCATGATTAAAGTACGTAGATTGTAAAATTCTTTTTTTATAAGGATTGATTTTTTTGTCATTACCAAAGCCTCTTTTCTTTTATTCTTTCTTTCAAATAACATCCACGCAAACCCATTCATCGCACCGGCATTTCCTTTTTCTATTGCCATCGAGTAATATTCTTCTGCTTTTTTGTAATCTTTGTATTCGTTTTCATAAATAATACCAACAAAATTATCTTTATCTAAAATTTTATTTCTAAATTTATCAACCGTTTTAACAGCTTTTTTTAAGTTACCTTTTTTAATTAATGATACTATATCATTATAAATATCAATGTCTGAAGGTGATAATTCATCAATCAGTTCACTATTTTTTGTTACCAGGTATTTCCTTGTTGCTTTAATTAATGAATGCTGTTCGGCGGGTTCAATTGTTGTATATGCAAGCGCTTCGGTCATAAATAATACGTGTTTTTCATAAACCGTTCCTTTATGCATTGCATTTTTTAATTCCGAAACTGTTTTTTGCAATTGCTGTGGAGTACACCAAAGTTCAAGAAATTCAACTAGAAAACGAACTCTGTTTCTATGCTTTTTCCGTCCCCGTCGCATCAGATACCAAATATTAAAAAATCTTTCGCTTAAATAGTAAACGTGATTTTTTGTGTTCGTCCGCTCTTTTGTTACAATACCGCTTTTTTCAAGATACGACAATTGAGCGGAGACTTGTTTGCTCGGGATCTTTGTTTGGCGGGAAATATCTTTTACAGGCATTGCATCCCAGTTTAAAGCAAGAACATTAACGATTTTCTGAGGAATGGGTTTTAAATCGTCCATTCTATGCTTGTAAAGAGGTGTAACACGGTCTAATATTAATTCAAGATCGCGGAAAGCATTACCGGTTTCATTATCAATAAAAATTTCGTAAAGTAAAACTATTGTTCGGGGCACCCCGTTGGTAATCCTTCTCAGGGCTTCAACCCGCTGTGGACTATTATTAATTATTTCTTTAACTTTTTTTGTTTTATAGCTTTCGCCTAATTTCAACAGCAAATTTTCCGCTTCTTTTTTCTTCAGGTTCTGCAAACTAAAAACTTTAAAGAATTCGTAAAAAGGTTCCGAATATTCATAAGTAAATTCGAGCACAACCGACGACGCGGCTACTATACGCAAATCGGGAAAAGTTAAAAGTATCTCACGCAGTCTTTGGTGTTCTTTTTTATTAAACTTTTTCACCAAATCACCAAAATTATCAATGAAGAGAATTATTTTTTTCTTATGTGAAGAGAGTTTATTTTGTAATATTTCAAAATTCTTTTCTTCAAAATTTTCGTCATCTTCATATTTTTCCATTTCACCGGTTACCCCAATAAAATCATCATTAATTTCTTCAAGGTCCTCTGCCGTATGTTTCCAAAATTCGGCTAAAGTGGAAATACCCCACGACTCTTCATCGGAAACTACGGGTATAAGCCATTTGTTTAATTCATTATCATCTTTAATTGCATAAGAAAGCCTAAGTAAAAGAGTGGTTTTACCCGTTCCCCTCTGTCCTTGAATAATGATATGCTGGGGCGGGTTTTTCATATCATCGTTTTTAATAATATTAAATATCTGCTCAAATTCATAATTCCTAATAACAAAATTTTCAATCAATTCGGATTTAGTGAGTTCGGCAGGATTATATATAAACGGTAAATGCGATTTAGTTTGCGACATATTTATACCACCATCTTTTTAATATCGGAGAGTTAAAATGATAGATTTTGGGATTATCGTTATTGTTAATATAACCGTCGTAAACAAGAGTATTAATAATATTCTTATAAATTTCTGTAATATTAAATCCTTCTGCATAATTATAAATTTCAGCAGAAGAAATTGTATCTTTTTCGGAGGCATTATTTAATACTGACTTTACAAAACTGAATTCATTTCCTTTAAATGTTGTTTTAAGCCTCGATAACCACAAATCGAAATAAAGCTTATGCTGAACTGATTTATCTATTGCCCGCTCAATAACTTCATTGGTAATCTTTTTCAATTCTTCATAAGAATAAAGTTTATAAGTTTCATCCATTATTAATTGAATATAGAAAGGTATGAGCCACTCTATTTTACTCAGCAGAAAACTCACTTGCTCGTCTTCAATTTGCATTTCGGAATTTTTAAGAATTTTATCAAATATTAAGCCACGTGATTCTTTTTCGGTAAATGGAGGGACACCAAATGAATGAAGATCATTAATAGTACTGGAAGCATTTATTTTACTCACAACATTTTCCAAGCCGATTGAACCTGCATAAATAAATTGAGCCTTTTCTCTTACTATAGCTGAGTGCCTTAATTCTCTGTTTTTTTGTAAAAAGTGCAACGCATCGGTTTCGTTTTTATCTTTGATATTTTCAACCGTTTCGGGAAATTCATCAATCAGAATTATCAGTTTTTCGCCATCGAGGTCTAAAACTTCGAATAATTTAATTAATGCACCGTAATAGTCAAGTTTCACATCTTCCAGTTTTACCCCGTTTTTAGAAATTTCGCTAATCTTGTTCTTTCCTACCAGGTTTCTAATTCTTTGTGAGAACTTTTCAATTCCATCAAGCAATTCAAATATGTGACCGTATAGTTTTCTAAAAAATTCATTTTCATCATTCACAGATTCAGTTATAAGGTATAAAGGTCGAAACCCTCCTTTTGGATTATCCGATAAATAAAATAGGATAGAAGTTTTACCAACACGCCTCGGAGCTACCAGTAATATATTGCTACCTGACTCAATTATTCTCCAAATATCATTAAACAATCTTGGGCGTTCATAAAAATTCTCTCAGGTTGCTGCTTGACCGACTATTGTGTTTATTGACATAACTTCACCATAAATTAATTTTCAAGACAGATAAATATATTTAACAAATTTTTATTTGTCAAGTATCTTGACAAATTATTTTTTGTCATTTACTTTAACAATATTTTATTTGTTATGACAAATTTATTCGATATTTGAACCGAGTTTTACTTTGTAGCCTCGCAGGATGAACGGATATATAGTTTTGGAATTTTTATTAAATAATTGAACGCAGATGACCACGCCGGAGGCGGGCAGGCACGGATTAATTATGATTTACGTTGTTATAATTTCATAAGTTCATTAAATTCATAATATTCTATACCTTACAATATCCATCCCTTCGAATTCGCTCCGTCTTAACCAAAAAGTAAAGTTAAACACTTTATTAATTTCTTCGGACGTATTTTTCTTTTTATACCGTAAAATAAAATCTGCGTTAACAATATTTTCATCTCCGAATTCAAAATTATTAAATACAACTTCTCTTTCAATCACCTCATCTACATCATTGAATAACAAATACAAACTCTCTTCAAATTCTTTTTCCGTAATTGATTCGCCATCCGAACTCAGCAAGCCTTTTTTTGCCACGTAAGTCATACCAAAATCTCGGTCTTTGGAAATAGCCGAAAACAGTGTACTTTCAACAGCTTGCTTGGCATCCAACTTATCACTCGGATGAAATTCTTCGTAAATGAAATTGAGTGTCATCCCTGGAACATGCATATTTTGAGTAACGTGCTGTGGTAATTCTTCCGTAAGAAATTTGTAAAAATCTTCCTCGGTTACCTCGTCTTTTTCAATAATATCAACATTTACTTGATTTTCCCTATATATTTCCAATACATTATCAATTTCCCGCAATAGTTCAGTTTGCTCAATCTCGTTCAATTTTTTAAATATCGGGTTTCCCAAATACTTTATTAACTTTATATCTTTTGCATTTTCAAACTGTTTTTCAAACTGCTGAACATAATCCAGAAATTTGTTTTCTATTGCGGGGGGTAAATCGCTTTCTTCCGGGTTATGAAAAGACGCTCCATATTTTTCTTCCAATTTCTTTTTCTTCTTTTTATTCTGTTCATTCAAATAAAAATTATTTGCATCTTCAGAGTATTTCATAACCTTCTCCTTTTTTTATTCAAACAAAATTTCTATATCTTCTTTAGTAAGATTTTTTAACAGGCTCGATTCGGTTGAAATTATTTCCCGTACGAGATTTTTCTTTTTTCCCTGAAGAGAAAGTATCTTTTCCTCAATCGAATTTTTTGTAATAAACTTATAAACAAACACGCTTTTATCTTGTCCTATTCTGTGAGTTCTATCAGTGGCTTGCATTTCAACGGCGGGATTCCACCAAGGGTCGTAATGAAAAACATAATCGGCTTCCGTTAAGTTTAACCCGAATCCGCCGGCTTTAAGGCTAATCAAAAAGACTTTTACGTTGTCGTTGTTCTTAAAATTTTTTACGCGTTCTTCTCTCTTTCTTGTGCTTCCGGTAAGATATTCATAATTGATTTTATTCTCGTCGAGAAAGCCTCTCATAATTTCGAGCATTTGAACGAACTGAGAAAACACAAGCACTTTATGCCCTTCGGCAACCACTTTGGAAAGCATCATCTTAAACTCTTCGAACTTGCTCGATTTTTTCTTGTAATCGCTTTGCACCAAAACGGGATGGTTGCATATTTGACGTAATCTTAACAAGCCTTCGAGCACTTTGAATCCGCTTTTTTTAATGCCCTTTCGTTCAATCTCTTTTAGAATTTCCACTCTTATTGAATTCTTCCAAAAGTTATAAATTTTCTCTTGATTTTTATCCATTTCACAAAAGTGAATCGCTTCGGTTTTTTCGGGAAGGTCCTTTGCAACCTTGTCTTTTGTACGCCTAAGAATAAAGGGATATATCGTTCTTTTCAATAGCTGCACTGTGTCTGTATCGTTTTCCTTCGAAATCACTTTTACAAATGAGTCATTAAATTGTTTAAACGACCCTAATAACCCCGGATTTAAGAATGTCATCTGCGACCACAATTCCGTCAAATTATTTTCAATCGGTGTTCCTGTTAAACAAAGACGATAATCGGCTTTTAGTTTTCTAACTACCCTGCCGGTTTTCGATGCGGGATTTTTTATTTTTTGCGATTCGTCCAAAATAATATAATGGAATTGAAAATCTTTCAGAAAATCGGCATCACGCAAGAGCACGCCGTAACTTGTAAGTACAACGTCAAAATCATTGAAAATCGTGTTGTCCTTTCGTTCCCTTTGAATACCGGTTTGATTTAATACCTTTAAACTCGGAGCAAATTTATTTATTTCGTCAATCCAATTAAATATGACGGAAGTCGGTGCAACTATAAGGTTTGTGTAATCTTCATTTTCCTTTTTTTCTTTAAGTAAAAGAATAATTGATTGAATGGTTTTTCCCAGCCCCATATCATCGGCAAGTATTCCGCCGAAAGAATATTCCTTCAGGAAATAAAGCCAATCGACTCCGGCTTTTTGATAATCGCGCAACTTTCCGTTAAAACTGCGGGGGATACTTTGCTTATTAATCTTATCGAATGATTTTAATTTTTCCGTATGCTCTCTGAAATACTCATCCGCTTCAAAATCATCGGCTTCTTCCAATATCGATTCCAACGCAAGAGCCTGTATTTTAGAAAACCGAACGCCATCTTTTTCCAATTCTCCGAACGATAAAGTCTGCTTAAATCTTTTAACCCATTTATCCGGAAGAATTCCTGAAGAACCGTCCGACAATTTAAGATACCTTTTCTTTTCTTTAATTGCAGCTACAAGTTCGGAAAACGGAACAGCCGTACCGTCGTATTTTACTTCCGTTGTTACGTCGAACCAATCTATGCCTGAAGTTACGTTGAACGAAACTCTCGGTTTTGCTCTATTAACTTTAAACTTTTTAAGTTTAGATTCGCCGAAAATTTCAAAGCCTTTTTCTTTAAAATAGTCAAAATGTTTCAGCAAAAAAACGAGCGGATCTTTCTTCGGCGTAAAAGTGCCGTCATTAATTTTTTTAACATAAAGACTTCTTATCTCTTCAACAGCATCTTCTTCAAATTCTTTATCTCTGTAAATTGTCTTAATTTTTCCGCCGCTGTAAACCGAAGTAAATTCTTCTGCCGGATTATAATCAAAATCAACCTCATCATAACCAAATTTTACTTTCATAATTAAGTTCAAATCATCTTCATCAAGGAACAATTTCTTAACGGGAGTTAACCGGACTTCTTCAATCGTATATTTATCGGAAACAATGGGAAGTTTTGATGCGATTTTCGGTAAAAAATCCTTTTCAAAAACATCAAGATATTTTTTTGATATTGATTTTTTAAAAGAACTCTCTCGGAAAAGTTTTAATTGTTCATAAGTTAAATTATTAACTTTAAATATTTTATCATTTGAGTAAATCCAAAGCGGTTTATCCAAAACAGGTTTAATATCTTGCAGATTTATAATTGCTTTTCCGTCAAGATTTATCGAAAGTTCAAGAACTAGGTCATCTTCATTTTCATCAATTAATAGTTTGCTCTCTGCGGCTTCTGAAATAACATCAACAGATTTGAAATCCGAGTATCCGTATTCAAGATAAACTTCTTTCTCCGATAGAAAAGTTAATATTTCATTAAATATCCGCCTCTGGTTTCTATCGTTTTGTGAATTATAATAATATCCAAGATAAACCGAATCATTATCATACCCGCAGAGATAATTGACTATCAGTTTTTCATTTAAATTTAAATCTGAAGTGGTGTCAAAATTTATTTTGTGTACTTTACTAATATTGCCGATACTTCCGTCTTTCCTAAGCCTCATTTTCACAGGGGATATTCCGGTACGGGAGCCATTAACGAAAATCGAATAGGCGTGTTTATAATCTGCTTTATCAAATTTTTCCCCTTCTCTTTCGTTTTCAGCTATAAAAGGTTCTAAACTTCTTTTTAAAAACTCACTTTTTCGATAGGATTCAATACTATATATTTTATTCTTTAACTGAACATCATTTTGCTCAAGCAGTAAACCTATTTTTTTATCTTTCGGCGGACCAAAAAAACCTACGTTATCTAAATAAAAAACCAACGAGGCAAGATGCTTGCAATTAGCTGTTTCAAAATAAGGACAAGAACAAGACATTTTTTGCGGTTCTAAATTATTGTTGAAAGTGATGAACGCATAATAATTTTTTGTCCCTTTTATATTAGCTGAAACAAAATTTTTCTCTATCTGAACATTTTTTACAGTACCATTTTTAAAATAGCGTTTACCTCTGCTGCGTATGGAAGCCGTAAAAAGTTTAATTAAAATTCTTTGAGTATTGTAATTCATCACTTAATTTTTTAAAAGAAAATACAAATATATAAAATTGAATAGAATACTTTTTACATTTTTATTGTAAAATATCTTTTAAACAAAATTAGTTGTAAATTTTTAAATATTTCATTTACCTTTGTGGAAAAGACAAAATTACTGTTTCCTTCATTCCTAATTAGTTGAATTTACTTCTACCGTATTGAAATATTGAGAATAAAATTCTAACCGGTCAAAATTTTTGGATTGCCTTTTTGAATAAAAATTCGGAATCCAATTATTATAAAACCGGTCGGCTGTATCGATATATAGTTTTGAAATTTTCATCTTTACTAATTGAAAAGTTGCATCAAATTTACCTTATGTGATTTTAGTATTAACTTGGCAGATATGGTTTAGGATTTATATACTTATTAAAACTTTGTAAAT
>CAZXJG010000045.1:0-2341 GCA_964640985.1 uncultured Melioribacteraceae bacterium
ATCATGTAAAATTAAATAATACGCTCTAAATAAAAATTATTTTTCATCGATAATTATAGTAGAAATTTAATTTATTCGATTCTGAAGATTTACTTCCTGAAAATAGTCCTTTACAATTTTCTTAATTAATTTGGAATTAATAAATGGTAGAAAATATAAATAATGATATTATACAGCTTGTTACATTTCGCTTGGAAAAAGAAGAATTTGGAATCAATATTTTTAAAGTAAGCGAAATAAACAGAATGATAAATATAACCAAAACACCTAATTCACTTGAGTTTGTTGAAGGAGTAATAAATTTACGGGGGAAAGTTATACCTGTTATAAATTTGCGGCAAAAACTTGGATTGCCGAAAAAGGAATTTGATAATACTACAAAAATTATTGTAGTTGAAATATTGAACAAAACTATAAGTTTTATTGTTGATGAAGTAATGGAGGTTTTAAGAATAAATAAAAAAATAATCGAACCTCCTCCTGTAATGCTAACAGGAGTAAATTCGGGTTATATAAACGGCATTGCTAAACTTGAAAACAGATTATTAATTCTTTTAGATATTGATAAAATCTTGGATCTCAAAGAACAAGATGAATTAAGTTTAATCACTTAAAATTATATTTTTCCTATTGTTGCCGCCGACCACTCGGTGGCAGACGGTAATGAATGAGATTACTTCTTCCGAAAATCGGGATCGCAATAACAGTGTTTTTTTTAAGCTCAATTTTCGGATACAAAATTCCAAAATCAAGATTCCGGAAATCTTGAACTACAAGTTTATCAAAATAATTAAATATACTATACTTAAAATTTTTGCCTTTATTTTCCCAACGGTAAGAGATTTTTGGAATTTCCAATAATCTTTACAAAAATTAATTATTAAAGTTGAATATTTTTATTAAATTTTAACTTAAAAATGAAATAAATATTTTCAGATATATTAATGATATTAATTTATAATTATTTGATATTAAATAAGATACAAGAATATAATAATATATTGCTTGACAATATGTTGTTAACTTATTAACTTTTAAGAAGTTTTTAAATTATTGGAGAAATTTTGAGAATAATTAAACTATTACTTTTTCTATTCACAATTACATTTCTTACGTCTTCATGCAGTGTGTTCAATTCTATAATAAAAAAAGATAATATATCGCCGGCTGATCAGCCGGCTGTTCAAGATACTGTTGTTCAGACATCAACTATTGTAAATGAAATGTTGGAAGACGCACGACAGCAGTACATAAGTGCAATACAGTATCAACAGAAAGATTTGGTAAGTAAGGCTATTACATCTTACGATTCGGCAATGACAATAATAAACCAGCTAAGCTACTATCCTGGAATAGAAAAAAATGATGCCTATTCCGATTTGGAAAATTCAATTGTAGAAGATTATAAAAAATTTATTTCATCACAAAAAAAATTACCGCCCAATGCTTCAACAACAGCTTTTGAAGATTGGATGGATAACAATTTACCGCAAATAAAAATAAATGAAAATGAAATAGAAAATGAAGACAAGAAAAATACGATTATGATAGGGGATTTCCCTTTAGAGATTAACAGATACGTTGAACAATATATAGAATATTTTACAGGTCCGGGTAGAAGTTATATGCAGAGCTGGTTAGAAAGGACGGGAAAATATTTTCCTATGATGGCTAAAATATTTGCTGAAGAGAGTGTGCCTCAACAGTTGATTTTTTTAAGTCTGCCGGAAAGCGGTTTAAATCCGCGTGCACGTTCTTGGGCAAGGGCTATGGGTATTTGGCAGTTTATGAGGGGTACGGCACGTTTGTATGATTTAAAAGTAGGCTTTTATGTTGATCAAAGATTAAATCCGGCATTATCAACAAAAGCCGCGGCGTTATATATTAAAGATTTATATTATACACTTGGGAATTGGTATTTGGCTATTGCGGCTTATAACTCCGGTTTAGGTCGTGTTCAGCGTGCAGTTAGGCTTGCAGGCAGTAAAGATTTTTGGAAAGTCCGTAGATATTTGCCGAGAGAAACCAGGAATTATATCCCGCAATATTTAGCTGTAACTTTAATCGGCAGTAACCCGGGAAAATACGGATTTACAAATATTGACTACGATAAGCCGTTTGATGTTAAGAAATATAAAATAAAAGGTGCTTACGATTTAAGTGTTCTTGCCAAATGTGCAGGTATCAGTGTTAAATTGTTAAAAGAGATGAATCCGTCATTAATTCAGCACACAACACCACCTACTTCTTCGGGAAGTTTTATGTTGAAAGTTCCACGCAAAGTTTATTCTGCTTTTGTGGATAATTTGAAACATGTTCCTGATAATGCGAAAATACAATA
>CAZXJG010000045.1:2351-19898 GCA_964640985.1 uncultured Melioribacteraceae bacterium
GATTAATTTAAGAGCAATAGAAAAATTTAACAATATTTCTTCAAGAACACGAATTTACCCGGGTACAAGACTTAAAATCCCGGTTTCAACAATCGGCACGAACAATTTTATACTTGATACCGATATTCAGCCTGCAGTAGAAGATAGTTTGTATGTCCAAAATAATAATAATAAACCATATCATTTGGTTATTAACACTACACACGACCCGAATAAATATAAAAAAATCTATCAAGAACAATTAAACGATCCGCCTGAAGTAATTATTCCTAAAAATCATGAACTTGTTACCTATAAAGTGAAAAGATACGATAAACTTGTTGATTTGGCAGGCTTGTTTAATGTCCGTGTTTTTGATATACGTAATTGGAATAACCTCCCTTATACTACTACTATAAAAGTTGGAGAAATTTTAAAGATTTATGTTCCGAAAAACAAAATAAATTTCTATGCTAAAATTGATAAAATGAGCAGATATGAAAAGATGAAAATTGTTTATGCAAAATTAGGCGGAATGTGGATAAGATATAGAATTAAAAGTGGTGATGTTTTAGGAAAAATAGCTGAAAAATATGGCGTAGGCATCCGTCAATTAAGGAGATGGAACAATTTGCGCGGAAATAGAATTGTTGCAGGTAAAAATTTAAGAATATTAATCGGTGTTAATAGTAAATATTCGGATATTGCTAAAAACACGAAGAAATTAAGAAATAATAATAACTCGACTTATAAAGTAAAAGTTGGAGATACACTAAGTGGAATAGCCTTAAAATTAGGTGTTTCCGTACAAACTTTAAGAAAATGGAATAGATTGCGTTCAAACAGAATAAACGTTGGTAAAACGTTAAAAATCTATAGTACAAATTCCGTTAAATTGGCAGTTATAAATCACAAGAAAAATAGGATTCAACCTGCAAAAACTACAAATAAAACAGATGTAAATAACAAATCGAAAATTATTTATATCGTTAAAAACAATGATACACTTGGCGGAATTGCAGAAAAATATTTTATTAGAGCAAAAGATATTAGAAAATGGAATCATATCAAGAGAAGTTTAATACATATTAATCAAAAATTAGTAATATATCCCGGACAAATAAAAGTTACACCTCAAGAACTGCCTTTTGTCGGGAAAATTTATGTAGTTCAATCCGGCGATGCACTTTGGAATATAGCCAGACAATATAAAGTGGCAGTCGATTCGTTGAAAGATTGGAATAATTTATCAGGTAATAAAATTAAAGCCGGACAAGAAATAAAAATTTTGAATTAACGTAAGTTCTTAATAATTTTCGTGTAATAAAAAAGCTGTTAGGGGTGTTCTGTTAAAACGGGGCTGAGAAAATACCCTTAAACCTGATCTGGATAATGCCAGCGTAGGGAAACGGGTTAAGAATAATTAAGTGATGCCGTTTTCCAAAAACGGCTTTTTTGTTTTCTAAAAAATTTAAATAATTTATTTTGGAGGAAACAAAATGAAATACTTAATTATTCTTTTTTTCTTGTTTAATAGTCTTGAATTCGCTCAACTTAAAACTTTAAAAGGGAAGGTTGTTGATTCACAGAACAATCCTCTTGTCGGAGCCAATGTTATAATTGAAAAAACCAACATTGGAACGGCAACAGGTTCAAAGGGTGAATTTATACTTAAGGCCGAATTCAAACGTAATCAAATAGTTAAAATCAGTTATCTCGGGTTTAAATCCGCGATAATTAAAGTATCGGATATTATATTTAGTCATCGTTTACAAATTACATTAAAACCATATCTTATTTCCAGCCAAACTATCTTAGTTGAAGGTTCAATAGGAAAAGTAGGAATCACTCCAATCACATTTACGCAAATCAACAAGAAGGAAATACAACAAAATTACACGGATCAAGATATTCCGGAATATTTGAGCTATTTACCTTCTACAACATTTTATTCGGAAAATGGAAATGGTATAGGATACAATTATTTAAGTATTCGTGGTTTTGATCAAAGAAGAATTGCAGTTTCAGTAAACGGTATTCCACAAAATGATCCGGAAGATCTTAATGTCTATTGGCTCGATATGCCGGATTTATTAGGCAGTACACAGTTAATACAAGTTCAAAGAGGTGCCGGGTCCGGAATACTCGGATATTCGGCAATCGGCGGTTCAATAAATATAATTACCTCTGCATTTTCCGATAAACCGAAATTTAAAATATCTTCCTCGTTGGGTAGTTATAACACGAGAAAATTCAATATTGCATTATCCAGCGGATTGGTAAATAAAAAATATTCATTCTATGCCAAATTCGGTAATTTGCTCAGCAGCGGATATCGAAATAATAGTTGGGTGAATTTTAAATATTATTTTCTTTCTGCTGTCAGATATGATAAAAATGTTACTACACAAATTAATCTATTTGGAGGTCCTATTGCCGATGGTTTGGCTTATACCGGTCTTCCGAAATTTGCAATTAAAAATAAAAATTTGAGAAGGAAAAATTACTCTTACTGGGAAGCAAATAAAAATAAATTTACATACACAATAACACGACGTCCCGATGAAATTGAAAACTTTTTTCAACCGCATTTTGAATTGCTTAACGAAATAAAATTAAATAGCCGGATAAAGTTTAATTCTGCAATCTTTTTAATTCTCGGTAACGGCTTTTTCGATTATGACGGTTCATGGTCAATTTATTACCCGGATTATTTTAGATTAAAAGCAAACGGTTTTGACCCTACAAAAGTTCCGACCAACGCTTTGATAAGAGCTTATGTGGGTAATATACAATGGGGGTGGATTCCTCGATTCAGTTGGAAACATAAAAACGGTGAATTGATATTAGGCGGTGAATTTAGGAAACATCATTCCAAACATTGGGGCAGCATAAATTTTGCAAATAATTTGCCTGCCGGAGTTACAAAATATTATCGTTATTATTATTATGAAGGCGGGAAAGATATAATAAATTTATTTGCCCACGAAAATTATAAACTTAATGAAAGAATAAATTTATTAGCAGAACTTCAATTGGCTTATCACAAATATACATTGGATAAAGAAAAATATGTTGGAACAAACTTTTCAGTTTCGGGGATATATTTGAATCCGCGAATTGGATTGAATTATAAATTTACACCTGAATTGAGTTCTTATTTTTCTTTTGCACGAGTTACAAAAGAGCCGAGATTGAAAAATTATTATTATGCTGCAGAATCGAGTGCCGGCAAAAAACCCCAATTCGGATTGAATGCAAACGGCACTTATAATTTTAACGATCCTTTTGTAAAACCTGAAACTATGAATGATTTTGAATTGGGAACGAATTATTCTAACAAAAATTTATCTTTGAATTTAAATTTTTATTATATGTTATTTGATAACGAAATTGTTAAAAATGGACAAGTTGATAGATTCGGGGAGCCGATAACAGGAAATATGAATAAAACATTGCATACAGGCATTGAATTTAGTTCAGTGATAAAATTAACTAATAATTTCAGATTTGTATTCAACGGTACATATAGCAAAAATTATATTTCCACAGGCGGAACATACATTAAAAATCCATTTATAAAAGGAAGATCAATATTTTTAGATCTAAAGGGAAACAATATCAGCGGATTCCCGGCTGTACTGTTCAACGCTATTTTGGATTTCCATTATCATAAACTTTATGCTCAATTAACTGCAAAATATGTCGGAAAGTTTTATTCGGATAATTACGGCTCAAAGATAAATGAATATTTATCGAAGTATCCAAACTTTATTAATTATTCCGATAACAAAGTAAATCCCTATTTTTTAACTAACTTTTTTGTCAGTTACGAGTTTTCCGCAGAACCGGTTTTTAACAATATTAAAATATTTGCTCAGGTAAATAATGTTTTTGACAATTTATATGCAGCTTACGCTATTGGTCATGAATTTTTCCCGGCAGCGGAAAGGAACTTTTTATTTGGTGTAAAATTAGGTTTGTAAAGCAGGGTTTGAGTAATTTAATTGCGATAAATTATGGTGAATATTTGTGCAAAATAAAAAATGTTTGATTATAGCAAATGGTGATACACCGAAAAAAAGCGATATAAATCGACTTAAAAAAATTGGTTTTTCTTCTATATTTTGTGCCGACGGCGGGGCAAATTCGGCGTATAAATTAGGTATTATTCCAAATTATATTATCGGCGATTTTGACTCGATTAAAGATGAAGTTATAAATTATTACGAAGGAAAATCCAACTTAATTCGCTATACCCGTCAAAATGATACCGATGTTGAAAAAGTGATCAAATTTGTAATAAAAAAGGGATTTAAAAAGGTTGTTTTATTAGGTGCGGCAGGTAATAGATTAGACCATTCCTTTTGTAATTTAAGTATTATTCTCAAATATTCCGACAAGATAGATGTTTTTCTAATGCATCGAAAATCTTTTGTGAGTGTGGAAACGGGAAACATAGAAATTATGACTACTCCCAATGAAATTATTTCATTATATGGATTTGATGATAAAACTTTGATTAAATCTTCCGGCCTGAAATATCCACTTAATAAAATAAGTCTTCCGTTTGGAAAAAAAGAAAGCACAAGTAACGTTGCAATTGGAAACAAAGTTAAGTTGAATATAATTAATGGAAAGATTTTTATAATCCGGAATTTTAAAGAAGTGTTGGCTAATGGTTACCTTCAGTAGCCTCGATATAATTGTTGTCCTGCTTTTTTTTCTTATTCTGCTTTTGGTTGGAATATTATCAAGTAGAAGACTAAAAAAAGGGACGGAAAATTACTTACTATACGGAAGAAAAGTAGGATTATTACTTTTTGTATTTACTACAGTTTCAGCATGGTACGGCGGAATTCTCGGTGTTGGAGAATTTACTTATCGTTACGGTGTGGCAAGCTGGTTAACGCAAGGTTTTCCATACTACGTTTTCGCTATAATATTTGCTTTCTTTTTTGCAAAAAAAATTCGTTCTGCATCGCTTTATACTATTCCCGACAAATTGGAAAGCGTTTATGGAAGAAAAATCGGGATCCTTTCATCGATCATTGTTTTTCTTTTGGTTTCTCCTGCACCTTATCTTTTAATGGTTGGTAGTCTTGTTTCGCTGATTTTTCATTTCAAATTAATTTGGGGACTTTTAATCGGAACATTCGTATCGATTGCATATTTATTTAAGGGTGGCTTAAAAGCTACTGTTTATACCGATGCATTTCAATTTTTTGTAATGTTCGGCGGTTTTATATTGATATTTGTTTTTGCTTTAGTAAAAATAGGCGGTTTTAATTATCTATCTACAAACTTACCTGCTCGATATTTAAAAGCGACAGGAGGAGCCTCTCCTATTTATATTTTAATATGGTTCTTTATTGCATTATGGACTTTCGCAGATCCAGGTTTTCATCAACGTTGTTATGCTGCCAAAACCGGAAATATCGCAAAATGGGGGATTGTCATTTCTGTATTTTTTTGGATGCTATTCGATTTTTTAACTACCTCGACGGGATTATTTGCTCGTGCTCTGCTTCCCAATCTTTCCGATCCTGTGCTTTCATTTCCATTATTGGCAGAAAAAATTTTGGGCCCCGGTTTTAAGGGAATTTTTTATGCCGCTTTGTTTGCTACAATTTTATCTACTCTAAATAGTTTTACATTTTTGAGTGCTACTACAATCGGGAGAGATTTTTTCTACCGTTTAAGCAAAAAACGGAAAACCGAATTGGTTGAAAATCAAACAAAATTAGGATTAATTATCACATCCGTTTTGGCAATTATATTAGCGATATCGATAGATTCTGTAATTGATATCTGGTATGCTATCGGGTCGATTTGTATCCCCGGGATAATATTTTTGATTGCGGGAGCATACTATCCAAAATTAAAGGTTAACAATAAAATTGCCGTTTACGAATTAATATTGGCTGTAATTTCAAGTTTAGCATGGTATTTAATTAGACCTTCATTTAAAAATTCTCCATTGCATCTAATTGAACCAATGATAGTTGGGTTAATGGTGGCTTCGGCAATTCATCTATTCGGTATTTGGTCGGGCTACAGGCGAAAAATAAGTATAGAATCTTAAACGAAGCTTTATAGCGATATAATCAAAAAATTATCCATTGCGAATTTAAATTTGTTAACTCAATAATATCGCCGCAGTAACAACTGTCGTCCAAAGTCCGTTTTTATCGCCGCGTGCAGATTGTGTTACATTAAAAGTATTAACAATTTTACCTGACATTTTAAAAACCTGTTCTTTTTCATTCCAAGCTTTATCCGGATCAAAATCAATTCCTAAAATAGTTGCAAGCATCGAAGCAGCTAAATCTTCCGCATAATCTCCGGCAACTTTTCCTGCTTCGCCAAACGGATGATGCTCGGATAAATAACCGTACATCGACTTATCCCTTGGAATCGCAACACCTAATGAAGCGGCAATCAATCTGTTTGGTTCGTTGGTAGCATTACGTGCCATTATGGCATGAATAATTTGCCCCGGTTTTAATTTTTGGATTCCTTTTTCCAAATGAATTTTTTTACACCCAACAGGATAAATACTACTTACGGTAACTATGTTATATTTTTCTATTTTTGCGCTACGTAATGCCAATTCAAATGAAGCTAAATATTCTTTATGTCTGCCAACACCTTTTGTGAAAAATATTTCTTTTGGTACGTACAATTTATTATCTCCGTAGTTTTATTTTGAAATTATTTTAGCAAATTTTCTTTTACCTACTTTTAGAATAATTTCATCAGTTAATTTTACTTGAGTAAAAGTATCCGTAATCTTGTTCCCATCAATAGAAACTCCGCCCTGCTGTATTAATCGGCGAGCTTCACCTTTAGATGAAGCAAATTTAACCGTTGTAATTAAGTCAACAATATCTATTTCTTTATTATCGGTATCTATATTAAATTTTTGAATGTCATCTGGAATTCCTTTTTTAATAAAAATTTTATCGAATTCTTCTTCGGCTTTTTGTGCATCTTCAGTCGAATAATACATTTGGACTAATTTTCTTGCTAAAGCCCTTTTTATATCACGCGGATTAACCGTTTTATCATTCAGCAATAATTTAATTTTATTTAGCTCGTTACTTGAAATATCGGTGGTTAATTCGTAATAGTTATAAATAAGTTCATCCGGTATTGATAAAGTTTTGCCGTAAATTTGATTGGGCGATTCATTAATTCCAATGTAATTATCGTACGATTTACTCATTTTTTCAGTGCCGTCAGTTCCAACAAGCAACGGCATTGTTAAAATTACTTGTGGTTCTTGATTAAATTCTCTTTGGATATCCCGTCCGACGAGTAAATTAAATGTTTGATCGCTGCCGCCTAATTCCACATCGCTTTTTACAGCAACCGAATCCATTGCTTGGGCTAAAGGATACAGTATTTCGTGCATACTAATAGGAATCCCTTTTTTGAATCTATTGGTAAAATCGTCACGTTCAAGCATTCTTGCAACGGTATATTTTGAAGCAAGTTTAATTACATCTTCAAAAGACATTTTACCAAGCCACTCGGAATTGTATAAAATTTTAGTTTTTTCCCTATTTAATATTTTTGAAGCCTGCTCCCAATAAGATTTTGCATTAATCTTACATTCTTCCATAGTTAAAGGAGGCCGAGTTTGATTACGTCCCGAAGGATCTCCAATCATACCTGTAAAATCGCCTATAATTAATATTGCTTGATGACCTAAATTTTGAAATTGTGCTAATTTTCTTAATACAACCGAATGCCCTAAATGTAAATCGGGACGTGTAGGATCGCAGCCTAATTTTATATTCAGCGGACTTTTTTCTTTAATAGAAAATTCTATTTTTTTTACTAATTCTTCTTCAGGAATTATATTGGAAGCACCGCGTTTAATTAAATCCATCTGTTCATTCAAAGGAGGAAAACTTAGATTGTTTAACATTAAAATCTCCAAAATTTAGCATTCGTTAAAATTTAATTTTTCTTTCTAATTCTCTTTGAGAATCACGTTTGGCAATATCCTGTCGCTTGTCGTACAATTTTTTACCTTTTGCAACGGCAATTTCAACTTTTACTTTACCGTGTGTAAAATACATTCTAAGTAGAATTAAAGTATTTCCTTTTTCATTTGTATATTTTTGCAGTTTACGTATTTCTTTACGGTTAAGTAAAAGCTTCCTTTTTCGTAGCGGCTCGTGATTAGAAATATTTCCATGGTCATAAATCCCGATATGAGCGTTTATCAAATAAACCTCGGAATTTTCGATAGACGCATAAGCGTCGCCTAAATTAGCTTTGTTTTGCCGTAAAGCTTTAACTTCCGTACCTTGAAGTACAATACCCGCTTCGAATGTTTGCAAGATGAAATATTCGTGTCGTGCTTTACGATTAATGGTAATATTTTTTTCGTTTTCAGACATATTTATTTTAAAAAATAAAATTTAAATGTATTTCGAATACATTTCAAAAGCAAGAAATATAAAAATAGAAATTCACCGGGGCAATTATTTCCCCTTATTATCTTTAAATATATTGTGAAAAACAGGAGGTTAATTAATAAATAACTTTCCCCGTTTTACCGTTTGCTTTCTATTATTTAATCTTTGTTATTAGTCCGATTTTTTGAAAAGATTTCAGAAAACGCTATATTTCAATAAGTTGTAAATAATTCAATAATTATATTCTTTTTAAACATGAAAAATATTTATTACTTTCCAAATAAATTTAATAACAACTAACCTGAAGGTGATACAAATGAAAACTAAAATCATAAAAAAACGAAAGTTTAATTCATTTCTTATGCTGTTTTTATTATTGATTGTAAGTTCCAGTATCGAAATATTTCCTCAAACAAAGTCTTCTGTTGATACTACCGATATCTTCAGATCGATAAAATTTAGGAATATTGGTCCGGCAATAGCAGGGGGAAGAGTTACTTCTGTAGTCGGAATCCCGGGCAATTCAAAAATTTATTATATTGGCGCCGCTGCCGGTGGAGTGTTTAAAACAACTAACGGAGGGTTTTCTTGGAAAGCAATTTTCAAAAAACAACCGGTTGCATCTATTGGTGCTGTAGCTCTTGCACCTTCAAATCCAAATTTAATTTGGGTCGGTACCGGAGAGGCTAATCTTAGAACTGATATTTCAACAGGCAAAGGAGTTTATTTTTCCCCTGATGCCGGTACTACATGGAAATTTATGGGGTTAAAAAACGCAGGGCAAATTTCCAAAATCATTATAAATCCTTCAAATCCTAATATTGTTTTTGTTGCCGTAGTTGGGCATGCTTGGGCTCCTAATAAAGAAAGAGGTTTGTTCAAAACCACTAACGGCGGAAAGACATGGGGAAAAGTTTTATATGTAAACAATACCACAGGCGTAACCGATGTGGTTTTTCAACCGGGTAACCCTATGGTTATGCTGGCAGCAACTTGGCAAGTAATTCGCTATCCTTGGAAGCTTATTGACGGGGGTAAAGGAAGTGCAATTTATAAATCTGTTGATGGTGGTAATACTTGGGAAAAAATTACTAAGGGAATTCCCAAAGGTCCGTTAGGTAGAATAGCTTTGGGGGTTTCACCGAGTAAACCCGATCATGTTTATGCATTGATAGAATCAAAAACCGGTGTGTTATTTGACTCTCAGAATTTTGGAAATTCTTGGAAAAAGATAAATAATAATCATGAACTAAATGTTAGACCGTTCTATTTTTCTACAATGGAAGTTGCACCGAACAATGACCAGAAAATATATTTCTTATCTTTTATGTTAACTGTTTCCACTAACGGCGGGAAGACGGTAAAAAAAATAAATCGGGGTATGCATGTTGATCATCATTCCATTTGGATAGACTCTAAAAATCCCAACCGGGTACTGGTGGGTAATGACGGCGGAGTTTATTTATCGATGAACGGCGGTATAAATTGGAAATATTTCGATAATATTCCTATTGAACAGTTTTATCAAGTTGCTGTCGATACACTTCTTGCATATCATATCGGCGGCGGATTACAAGACAATAACGGATGGTACGGTCCATCGAGGAATCTGCATGGTTCAAGAATAGACGGATTTAACTGGTTTGTAGTTGCAGGCGGCGATGGCGAATATGTTGTGCCGGCACCGAGTAATCCGGATATAATTTATTCTGAATCGCAGGACGGATGGATTAATCGCTTGAATACTAAAACGGGACTTTCCTCAAACATAAGACCTTATATTCCGGATGCTCCAAGCGTTAAAACAGCAAACTTGAAATATCGTTTCAATTGGACAACACCTATTGCCGTTTCTTTTAATGATGCGAACACAGTTTATATTGGTGCAAATGTTTTATTTAAGAGCATTGATGGCGGTCAAAATTGGGAAGTAATTAGCCCTGATCTTACAAGAAACGATAAAAGTAAGCAGCAAATTAGCGGCGGTCCTATTGAATATGATATAAGCGGTGCTGAAACTTACGACACAATTTTATCTATTGCACTTTCAAAAAAGAATGAAAATGTCATTTGGATCGGCACAGACGACGGACTTATTCAAGTAACGAAAGACGGCGGTAAAACGTGGACAAATGTTACAAAAAATATTCCAAATTTACCGGAATGGGGACGTGTTTACCAGATAGAAGTTTCACCATTTTCACCTTCCGTATGTTATGCTGCAATTGATTTTCACATGTTGGATAATAACAAACCGTATGTTTATAAAACTAATAATTTTGGCCGGAGTTGGGAAAAAATTACCGGAGGTTTACCTCAAGATGAACCTGTACATGTTGTTCGCGAAGATCCGAATAAACAAGGTTTTCTCGTTGCAGGCACGGAAACAGGACTTTATTTTTCGAACAATAACGGCAAATTTTGGAAACCGTTAAAAAGCAATTTCCCAACTGCACCTGTTTGGGATTTAAAATTTGTTAAAAAAACTCACGATATAGTTGCAGCTACTCACGGAAGAGGATTGTTTGTATTGGACAATATTACACCGATTGAAGAGACTTCAAAAAAGATTCAGCAAAAAGCATTCTATTTCTATAAAATTATGCCGGCTTACTTTTTCCATATTTGGAGAAAAGGAGGATTTAATGATGCAAGTAAATATTCCGCACCTAATCCGCCTACGGGAGCAGTAATTGATTATTATTTAAAAATTTCAATAAAGCAAAGCTTGAAAGATAAAAAGATGCACAAAACTTCGGTAAGAATTAAAATAACAGATGAAAACGGAACTTTTGTCGATTCTCTTTACGGAACTTCTCATAATGGAATAAACCGTGTTGTGTGGAATTTAAGATATAGGGGAGCACAACCTCTAATTACCAAGATTTCGGGAGTGAAAAATCCTTATATGCATCGCGGACCACGGGTATTACCCGGCACGTATAATGTTTTTATTACTGTAAAAGGAAAGACATATAAAAGGGAAGTAATTGTTAAACATGATCCTTATGTTCCATTTAATTTAAATACAGCTAAAGTTCAGTTAAAGGAATCGTTAAAATTAAGGGGAGAATTATCCGTACTTAACAAAGCTTTAAATAGAATAGAAAATCTAAAATCACAGTTGAAAAATATACAAAAGTCAATTAAAGCTGCTTTCGGCTCAAAATCGAATTTTAAAAATAATTATGGAATTTTATTTAAAAAAGCACATAAACTCGATTCGCTTTTAACATCGTTAAAAAATTCCGTGTATAATAGCAAAACTCAAAAAGGTGTTGGTGAAGACGATATTCATTATTTAAGTAAATTTCATCAATGGTTTAAAGGGATGATGCATTCGGTAACATTCACTTATAATTCGGCACCAAGTACAGTACAAAATAATAGAATGATTAAATTAGTGAAACTGTTAAAAACTTTTGTACGACGTTTCAACTCTGTTATTTCGGTTAATGTGCCTGAATTTAATAAAATTGCAAAAAATAAAAATGCACCTATTGTATTAACAGGTTCGTTATTGAATTTAAAATAAAATTGTTTTTGTTTATAACAGATAATAACAATTATTTATTTACCAGGTTTGAGACAAACAAGCTTGGTGTTAACTGCTTAACGCAAAAGCAAAGCACTTTTGTTAGACAAAATAACGGCGCCAAGCAAATTGATAAATTTAGTAAAATTAAATTATTGACCTATTCAGGAGATTAAATGAAACGTATTATAATTTTGTTAGCATTTATCTGGGGAATTTCTTCAAGTTATATTTATCCTCAAATATCTAAATTACCCCCGGAGCACTTTGCTCCAAATAAAGAATTTGATATGCTGAATATCAATTTATATTTTCATTTCAATTTAGAAAAGAAAGAATTATTAGGAAAAGCCGTCGGTAAAATTATTCCGTTAAGAACAAACTATAAAGCCGTTCATCTTAATGCAGTGGATATGAAAATTGAAAAAGTAAAAATCAACGGTAAAATAGTTTCATTTCAATATAACGGCAAGATTCTAACTATTAAATTAAATAAGACTTACGGTTTGAAAGATACATTAACTTATACGGTACTCTACTCAACAATTCCAAAAAAAGGGTTGTTTTTTATACAGTCCAGCAAAGCTTATCATCGGAGTCCGCAAATATGGAGCCAAAGCGAAATGGAAGATGCACGTTATTGGTTTCCCAGCCACGATTATCCCGACGATTTTTTAACCAGTTCGGTAACAGCTACCGTTCCGTATAATTGGAAGGTAGTATCTAACGGCTTATTAAAAAAGGTGGAAGGAAATAAAAAGTTAAATGAAAAAACTTATTATTGGGTTGAAAATAAACCTCATGTAATTTATTTAATATCGATAGTTGCCGGAAGATATAAAATATTCAACGATAAGTTTAAAAATATTCCGCTTTATTACTATGTTCAGCCAAAATATGCGGAATATGCGGAGAAAAATTTTTCAAGTGAGCCTGATATTTTAAATTTTTATTCCAAAGTAACCGGTTATTTTTATCCTTGGCAAAAACTCTCGTTAACAACTGTAAGTAATTTTACATTCGGCGGCATGGAAAACGTTTCCGCTATAACGTTAACTGATAATACACTGCACAATAAATACGCCGAACCGGAAATTTCAAGTGTAGGATTAATAGCTCACGAAACTGCTCATCAATGGTTTGGCGATTTATTAACATGCCGCAGTTGGTCTAATGCTTGGTTAAATGAAGGTTTTGCCACTTATTTTGAAGCTCTTTATCGCAAACATGCTTTTGGTAAAAATGCGTTTTCTTATGAGATGATGAATGATTACAAATCTGTTTTAAGAGCGGATAAAAAATTGCGAAGACCAACTGTATTTAATCGTTATAATGCTCCCGTTGATCTTTTTAATGTTTATATTTATCAAAGAGGAGCTTCAATTTTAAATATGATGCGCCATATTCTCGGCGATAAACTCTTTTTTAAAGCCATTAAATATTATGTACATCGTTTTCAATTTCAAAATGTAGATACACATAATTTTGAAAATGCGATTTTCGAAGCCACCGGATATAATCTGCATTGGTTTTTTAATGAATGGCTTTACAAAGGCGGGCATCCTGTTTTTGACGTTAATTATAAATATGACGCAAAAGCCCAAAAACTAACTTTATTTGTTAAACAAGTTCAAAAAACCGATAGTTTAACACCTATTTACAAAACACCTGCTGATGTTTATATAGTAACGCCTACGCAAAAAATTACGAAAAGAATAAACATAAATTCGAAAATCAGCTCATTTGTTTTTAATTTGAATGAAAAACCATCGATGGTAAATTTTGATCAAGGTAATTGGTTGTTAAAAGAAATGAATTTCAAAAAAAGCGAAAAAGAATTATTGTATCAATTAAAAAATGATCCGTCGGTTTCCGGTAGGATTTGGGCTGCGAAACAATTAAATGGATTTAACAACAATTTAGCTGAAAACGGATTGATTTCTTCATTAAAATATGATCCTTTTTGGGGAGTACGATCTGCTGTTGCCGGAATTCTTGGTAAATTTAAAAACGAATTAACCGAAAAAACTTTAATTACGGCGTTAAATGATAATGATAAACGGGTTCGAGTCAGTGTTATTCAGCAGCTTGCTAATTTCAAAAATGCAAAAAGTATTTTGGAATTGAAAAAAATGTTTGATAAAAGTTCAAATTATTTTGTTCGCTCTGCTGCGGTTTATTCATTAGCAAAAGCAGATTCTTTGGGGGCTTTATCTATTATTAAAAAGGCAAGCCGAATAAAATCTTATAATGCGGTTATTCGTATTTCAGCTTTAAGAGCACTTTATAGAATTGATCCTCAAAAAGCTTATCTAAAAGCAGTTGAATACTCGAGATATGGAGAGCCTCAAAATTTGCGGATTAGAGCTATTGATTTGTTTTCTAAAATAAAACCAAAGAATAAAAAAACAATTAGACTTTTGGAAAAATATATTTCGGATCCTTATATATGGGTACGTAGAACTGCAATTTATGCCCTCGGGAAAATAGGCAGCAAGAAAGATTTGAAATTATTAATTAATAGAGAACGGATAGAATCTGATAACCGGATAAAAGAAGCCGTGAAAAACGCTATTTTGACCATAGAGAAGAAATTAAAAATGTAAATAATCTTGCTGAAAATGACGTTTTTTTCCATTTTACGTTCTGTGATTATTTTTTTTTGTGCAATAACTTTCCGGTCTGTTGCATGAATAATTAATTATTTTGAAAGGTAATTCGGAAATAAAAGCGAATTTAAATTACTATTTTTATTTATTGAAATAATTTATTTATACAGTTTTGCAAATGGAATTTTTTAAGATAGTAGATGTAAACACAAGCGAGAAAAAAATACAGGCAAAAATTAATTTATCGACCTTGGATTCTTTCCTTTCGAGCATGTTCATTTTGGAAAAGACATCAGAGTACAGCTCGCATATCGGATGCAACTGGGGAGAGTTTATACTTAAATATGATCAGATTAATGGAGGCGTCCGCTTTTATTTGGTTGATTGCCCCAATGCATTAACATGGACAATAACAACGGGTTACCCGCCCGAACGGGATAAAGTAGTGTTTCACTTAACTATAAATAGAACTCAAAAGGGACAAAAATTCATTGACGAAATAAATGATTTTATCGCCGACTGGGAAAGGGGAATAATCAATAACTTTAATTCTATTGTAATATAAAATATTGTTTCACACCTAATCTTTCAAATTCTAAGCGTAAATGTTTTTCAGCAATGTTTGATAATCTAACAGTAGTCAACAGCAAAATTTCATTCATCTAATTTTTACCTTCATGTAATTCCAATGCTTTAACTGTGCCGATTGCTTTTCCTGCTATTCCTTTAATTGAGCCATACATGTTAATTGTATTTGTTACTACTTTTTCAATTTGTTTTTCTCTTGTTTTCCAGATTCGCTGCATAGCTCGTTTCTCACTTTCCAAATCTTCTTTCATCTCGGTAAAGCCTTCAACAATTGCTTCAATCTGCAATCTGAATTCATTACTTGTAAGGAAGTCATAAAGCATACTCATTTTATCGCCTTTGTTTTCCTGTGATACTAATGCGTTGCTTAACTGAGTAATTGATTCCCTCAGCACAAAACATAAACCTTTAAATTCTTCGTAAGTACAAATCCAAATTCCATCTTTAAGTCCCATTCTTTCCATATCCGCGGGCATAGCGTCGGTTACTAAAACACCAATGTCGGCATTTTTTTCTCTTATGTCATTTTTGAATTTTTCAATCCAACTTTTTTGAAAATCTTTTGTCCGCTTGCTCTCATAGTAAATAGTACCGCAGTTTTGTTTTGTTCTTGTATTTACTGTTTGCAGGCAATCAGCACCGCGGACACCTTTTTTAATTTCAGAGATCACATCTAACGGGAAATTAGTTGCAAGCCATTCTTCAATTGCCAATTCCTGAACCTCGCCTTGCATTTGCATTGAACCTTGCTCATACTTTCTCTGCATTTCTTCCATTAACCTTTTTTGGTCGGAAAGTTTCTTTTCAAATTCTTTAATAGTTAATTCATTTTTACTTTGTTCAAGTTTTCTAATTTTTTCTTTTTCTTCAAGCAGCTTTTCGTTTAGTGCTTTTTGAGCTTCAGCTTCGATGCTTTCTTTTAGTTCGTCTTTTTCTCTTTTAAGTTTTTCAATTTCCGCTTTGCTTTTATTAAGCTCTTTAATTTTTTTAGATTTCTCATTCAACTCTTTTTGCAAAAGAGCAAATTGTTCGGATTGCTCTTCCTGTAATTTTTCCTTCAGGTCAGTCGAAAGCCTCTCTCTTTCCTCTTTTATTTTTTCATTTAGCCGTTGATTAAACAGCTCACTTTCTTTCTTTTTCTGCTTTTCAAAAGCTTCTTTTTCTCTTTTTAAAAATTCCGCTTCAGCTTCATATTTTTTCTTTTCTTCTGCGAGTTTAGCATTGTACTTCTTTTGCAAATCTTTTTTCAATTGATGAGCTAATATATCTTGGACATCAATTTCGGTTCCGCAATTTGGACATGTTATTTTTGTTTGGCTGTTCATTTATCGGTCTCCATTATAAATTTCGATTAATAATTGAATAAATTCATTTAAAATTTACTTTAATAATTCACTTTCAAGATTCACAATAATTTTACCTAAATTACTCAATTTTTCTAACAATAGTTTATCTTTATGTCTTTGATTGCATAGTTTATTGCTGCTGATTATCAACCCTTTTATTTTTTAAATTTTAACAAAAAGTTTTCCAATTTCATAATCCGGTGAGAAACAATATTTTATAACTTCTACAAGTATAATATCATTTGCTGCCATTAGATGGTAACGACCAGCGTTTTTGGCTTTGTCCTTTAAGGTAAGAAAGCATAGCTGCTGTTTTTTCATGAGCAATTAAATCGCATTCGGGAAAATAGATCAAATTTGAAAATAGTATTAGTTATTCTAAAAATAAACAATTTCGGACTTTAATTAAAATATTTTAAATAAAGTTTTAGGCAGTTGAGAATTATAATTATTGTAACGGAAAGATGTTAAATTTAAATCGGAATTAATGTTCGCAATAAAAAAGCGTAATATTAACCCGGCAATTATTTACTTTGTATCTAATTTGTGGAGAAGTTATAATATAATGTATATTTGGTTTTCGGATTTTCCCTTATGCTTTTCTCTCCCGGCTTTTGCAGGAAAAGAGATTAGAATGAGCGATTCAGCGAGAAAAATAAAAACAGAGATTGTGGATTTGGAAAAACAATCCATTGAAATAGAAAAGAAGAATTTTGATTGATAATGTCATTATATAAAAATAAATATCGTGTAGAATCAACCCGTTTACAAAATTGGGATTACGGGTGGAATGGTAAATATTTTATTACAATTGTAACAAAAAATAGGCAACATTTTTTCGGGAAATAAAAAACGATGAAATAAAAAAATACGAAAAATATAAAGACAGTAGTATTGATTAGATTGGTGAAATTCCGGAGCATTGGGAAGCAGCAATATAAAAGGAAGAGTTATTATGATTTACTTATTTTCATATTTTATCGGGTGGATAATTGGATTCGGAGTTTACTATTTTAATCCTCAATTCGGATTAGTCAATTCTTTATTGATTTCTCATT
>CAZXJG010000046.1:0-19872 GCA_964640985.1 uncultured Melioribacteraceae bacterium
TGCGGGGTCGACGAGACTCGAACTCGCGACCTCCTGCGTGACAGGCAGGCGTTCTAACCAAACTGAACTACGACCCCTTAAAAAAAAGAACGGTTACAAAATTAAAATAAAATCATTTTGAAAGCAAGAAATATTTATAATTCTTGTGTACCAAAACTAACACCGACGGCAGAAGCGGCTGCAACGTCCTGAATATTTGCCGTAACTAATTTTTGTTTAACAATCGATTTAATAATCGGGACACTGGTAATTTCCGTACCTTTTAACGATGCCATCCTATCGAATTTTTTCTTTATTGCCAATTGAATTGCATAAGTGCCGAATTTTGTTGAAAGAATTCTATCATAAGGGATAGGACTTCCTCCTCTTTGAAGATGTCCTAAAACCGTATATCTTGTTTCAAGACCCGTATTTTCAGTTATTTTTTTTGCAACGAATTCTGCAATACCGCCAAGTTGAACAGGATCGGTTCGTTTGCTATCTGTACCTTTCACAACTATTTTACCATTTTTGGGTTTAGCTCCTTCGGCAACACAAACAAGACTAAATCGTTTGCCCATCATATTGCGCTGAAGTACTTTTTCATAAATCACATCCCACTCGAATGGAAATTCAGGAATAAGAATAACATCGGCCCCGCCGGCTAAGCCGCCGTGAAGAGCTATCCAGCCGGCATATCTTCCCATCGTTTCAATAACCATAACCCTGTGATGAGATGAAGCGGTTGTGTGAAGTCTGTCTAAAGCTTCCGATACTACGAACACAGAAGAATAATGACCAAAAGTTACATCTGTAGCATCTAAGTCATTATCAATGGTTTTCGGGACACCAACTATATTCATCCCCATATCGGATAATTTTTGGGAAATGTGCATAGTACCGTCTCCGCCAATCGCAATTAAAGCATCTAAGCCCCAAGCGTCGTAATTTTTAACAGCTTGTTCGGAGCGATCAATAATTTTTATTTTCCCATCCACATCTTCAGGCCAATGGAAAGGGTCTCCTTTGTTTGATGAACCTAAAATAGTACCGCCTGTAGCCAATATGCCCGATACATCTTTATTATAAAGGTCTTTCCCCTTTCCTTCAACCAAACCTTCGAAACCGTCAAATATGCCTAACACACTTAAACCGTTATCGTGTGCCGGTTTCGCAACTCCGCGTATAACTGCATTTAATCCCGGGCAATCCCCTCCACCGGTTAAAATACCAATTCTTTTTACTTTAAAACTTTTTTTACTCATATTTTATCGCTCCAATTAAAATCATACTTTTAAATATAATAATTATACTTTCTTTGTTAAAGTTTTACTTTTTTAAATGTTTTGAAATGAAGTTTGGCAATATCGCTTAATATGGTTTCTCCATTCCGAGAAATTAAATGTCTTGCAAAATCCTCAACTTCTTTTGATGCTCCTTTCGGTATCGGCATTCCGTTAATTTTGTTTTTAATAAACCATTTATCCATAGCATCCCTTGCAATAATAGATGCTGCAGCAACTGCAGTGAATTTTTCCGCTTTTGGTATATGTGTAAATGTATAATTTTTGCCTGCTAATTTTTTTTCTATATCTAATTCTTTATTCGAAAATTTATCAATTATTATCGTATCACAAGTAAATCTGTTTAACAAATTTTCAATTGCTCTTGAATGTGCCCAATTTAATATCGTATTCAGATTGTTGAATTTTCCATACAGTTTGTTATATTTTGCAGGTCGAATAAACACAATTCTAAAAGCATCTTGAATTATTTCCTTTATTTTATATGCTAAAGATGAAATTTGATTTTCTTTTAGTTCTTTACTATCGCGGACACCAATTTTTTTTAATTTTATACTTGTATGTTTATTAACATAAACTGCTGCAACAACTAACGGACCAAAAAAATCTCCTTTCCCGGTTTCATCGCTTCCCACATAAGCTTCCGGTTCCCTTAACTCTGTTTTTTTGAAATTTAATTCATAATTTCCTAAAACTATATTTTGAATTTCATTAAATTCATCAAGTTCTTTATTACCCTGTAAAACTATTTTAACGCCTTTTTTACCGAAATAAACCTGCGTTTTGAATGTATGATTATTTCTTTTAATCGTAAATTCATAGTTGAATTTTTTTTCTTCAATTGATCCGACATCAAATTTTTGGTTAATTAATTTTCCGGCAATATATTCAACCTTTTTCTTTGCTTGTTCTTTAATAGTCAACATAGATTTTAATTATTTATGAAATTAATTTTAATTATTTTAAATCTACAAACGAATATACTGTTTTCCATTAGTAAAAATTATTATGCCTAAGTAAAATTATTTTTTGTGATTAGAAAAACAGTATCTTGCTTGTTTAAAATTGTTAATCATAGTTATTTTTAATTTCAGGTGTCAAAGACTAAAGAGAAATATAATTTCAGCAAAGAATTTATTGATTTTATTGTAATTTCATCTAATGGTTTCCTTACACATCGGCAATTGGATTTATTATTTAACCTTTTAAATTCCGAAGCAAATAAATACTATTTTGACCATTATTCCGAAGCCAATTTAATTAGAATAATTTCATCGATAATAGATAAAGTTACATTTTTAAAGGAATGTTTAATATATAATCATCATATTGAAATCATTATTGCTATTGCCTCCAACTCAAATTATTTAACCGATATAATTGTAAAGAATCCTGAATATCTTACTCAGGTTTATAACCCGGATTATTTAAAAAAAGAATTTTCCCAAATTGTAATTAGAAAAGAGATAAAAAATGATTTGTCAAAATTTAAAACGTTTGAAGCAAAGGTTAATTATTTAAGAAGATTTAAAAGGAGACAAATACTAAAAATCGGAGTTAATGATATTTGGTCGAAATTAAAATTAGAATTGACAACATTTCAATTATCTATAATAGCAAAAGAAATAATTTCTGCATTGTTCGATTTATGTTATAAAATGATATTGACAAAACATAATCTGCATAATATTTCGAATAAATATTCAATTATTGCACTCGGCAAATTAGGCGGTAACGAGTTAAATTATAGTTCGGATGTTGATTTAATTGTAATTTACAATAAAAATTCAAACATTGGGGAAAATCGTAAAATAGAATATCATCAAATATTAACGGAAGCAATTCAGCTTTTTATAGAAACTTCAACTAAAATTACTTCGAACGGCTACATATACCGAATTGACTTCAGATTGCGTCCTGATGGTAAAAATTCTCCTCTTTGCCGCACAATAAACGATACCGTCAGATACTATGAAACAGAAGGTGAAGATTGGGAAAGACAAATGCTGATTAAAATGAGTTTTACCGGCGGAAATAAAAAACTGTACGAAAATTTTCACACTGCAATTATCCCGTTTGTTTATCCCATAACTTTTTTAATACCTCCTCAAGAGCAAATTAGAAAAATGAAGTCGAACATCGAAAAACACAATGTTATAATTCAAAATGTAAAACTTTTTGAAGGCGGCATAAGAGATGTTGAATTCGGTGTACAAACATTACAATTATTAAACGGCGGCGTTAAGCCGCATTTACGAACCGGCAATACTTTAGATGCAATCGAAAAATTATT
Source organism: uncultured Melioribacteraceae bacterium (assembly GCA_964640985.1). Taxonomy (GTDB): domain Bacteria; phylum Bacteroidota; class Ignavibacteria; order Ignavibacteriales; family Melioribacteraceae; genus CAZXJG01. The sequence goes on from CAZXJG010000046.1 coordinate 3,577, forward strand.
AGACCGGAATCTATTGAATCTAAAAGAAGGAAAAATTTTTAATGATGCATATATTTTCTATAGACGTATTGAACATTTTTTGCAACTAATGAATGATCAGCAAACTCACATTATTCCGTCGGATGATATTATTTTTCAAAAGCTTATTTATTTTTTGAACTTTGAGAACGAGCCGGCATTCAATAAACAGCTAAATTTTTACCGTTCCGGCGTAAGGAAAATATTTAAGTCAATTACCGTTATAGGAAAAAGAAAAAAAATCCAAAGCAATGATTTCCACAAAATAAACTTTAACGATGAAAAAAAAGCAAACCGCAATTTTGTTTATCTACAAACGGGAATAGGAATTCTTAACCAATCTAAATTCGATAAAAGAACGAAAGAACTTTTTCGTGAAATAGAACCTGTTCTAATTAAATATCTCAACTCTTCTATTTATCCTGATCAAGTTCTTGATAATTTTACAAAGTTTATTCGCATTATTCCTTTTCCATCAATTTTTTTCTATGAATGTAAAAACAAAAAATTTTTTAATCTTATTCTTAAACTTTGCGAATTTTCACAAAAATCTATTAATCTAATTTTAATTTCTCACACATTAACCGAACTTTTATTTAATAGAGCAGTATTTACTAAATCACTTTTGTCTTTTTATGACTCATATAATTTCACTCAAATTCAATTCATTTTATCAACACAATATTCGTTGGGTTTAATTAAACGGCAAGATATCTCAAAAATATTAAGTGTTTATGTTTCATTTAAAATTAAAAATATATTAGAAAGAACAAATTTAAATTATAATTATTTCATTGCTGCCTCAGGAAGTTACGGAAGTAATGAATTAACATTTACTTCAGATGTTGATTTAATTTTTGTTGGAGAAAATTTATTGCAGTATCCACCAATGCAGTCGGATTTTCAAAATATTTTATCTCAAATTAAAAGGGAATTAACCCCTTTTGAAATTGATTGCAGATTAAGACCCGAAGGGGTAAATTCACCCTTGGTTTGGGAAATATCCGAATACAAAAAATATATTTTCAACAGGGCAAAAGTTTGGGAGTTTCAAGCTTTATCGAAATTAAATTTTGTGTTCGGCAACAAAAATCTTTTTAATCAGCTCAAAAGAAATCTGATTAAAGCGGAAAGTAATCTTGATGCACATTATATCCAAACAGAAGCAAAGGATATCTACAGAAAAATTATAATTCAAAATTCGCGTAAATATTCGGACAAACTTAATATTAAAAATTGTAATGGGGGCATAAAAACAATAGATTATTTAATACAGTTTTTAATCATGAAAAACCGGAAATGGTATGTGTGGGGAATGGGAAAATCAGTCGAACAGAAAATAAATTATTTAATAAAGGTCTTTAACGATAAAGAAAAAGTCAAACAACTAAGAGATGCTTATTCTTTTTTCAGAGAAGTTGAGATATTATTGCAGATACTCTTTGATCAATCAATCCCTTTAATTCCGTTAAATAAAGATAAGCTGAATTTAATTGCGAAGAAGTTAAATTTTAGAAGCGGCAAAAGTTTTTTAACTTCACTCAGTAACGAAATTCAAAACACGCAAAACATTATAACAACAACAATAAATAGCACGTAATTATCAATTAAGGGGATGGAATAAAATAAGTTATCGAATTACAACTCCTAAATAACAGTTACTTATTCTTGTATTATATGCAAGTTATTCTATTCCACCCCCTAAAATTACTTTTTCTACAGCAATGAAATAAAAAAAATGAATTCGAAATTGAAAAAATATTACCCCGAATTAACCGGACTTATAGTTTTTATCACATATCTTTTTACATTAGCTTCAACAGTAGTTCAAATTGATTCAGGTGAATTAGCAACCGTTCAAGCTACACTTGGGATTGCACATCCTACCGGATACCCGTTATTTACACTAATTGGCCACTTGTTTCTTCTGTTTCCCTTTTTCACTAAAATTTACTTAACAAATTTATTAGCCTCAATTTGGTGCGGCTTGGCGATTGTTTTATTTATTCGCAACTCTCAATTTATTTTTAACCGCATTACGTTACGGCACCACACTCAAAAGGCCAATGCAAATAATAAGAAATCGAAACCGGCAATTGCTTTCGAAAATTTTACGGAAAACTCAAAAATTTTTGCATCTATTTTAGGCGGATTGGTTTTAGCCTATAGCAAAACTTTTTGGGCTCAAAGCACTTCGGTTGAAGTATATTCTTTACAGATCTTTTTGTTTAACTTGATAATATTTTTTCTATTACGAGCATATTATTCGTCCGACAAACAAAAAACTCATTCTTTTCAAGTATGGATTTTAACTTCTATTGCGTTGGCATTAGGTTTTTCAAATCACATGACTACTCTTCTTATTCTGCCCGGTTTAGCTTTCCTTTTTTATAAAAAAGAAGGTATTTCTACGAAAAGTTTAACGGTTGTTTTAAAAATGATTGTTTTGTTTCTGTTGATTCTAACGGTATTTTATCTTTATTTACCAATTCGTGCTTCGATGAACCCGAAAATAAATTGGGGTAATCCTGTTAATTGGGAAAATTTTTGGAGACATTTCACAGGTGCGCAATATCAAGTCTGGTTGTTTTCATCATTCGTAGCTGCAAAAAAACAATTCATTTATTTTTTACAAAATTTGCCGAGTGAATTTGCAATAATCGGTTTAATTATTGCTTTTGTGGGAATTTCCTATTTATATAAAAAAGAGCGTAATATATTTTGGTTCTTGGTAATCAACTTCATTTTTACCGTTCTGTATTCAATCAATTATGATATCCACGACATTGATTCATATTTTCTTTTAGCTTATATAATGTTGGGATTTTTTTCCGTGTTCGGATTTGCCGGTATTTTCGAATATTCTTATTCTAAAAATTTAAACTCAAAATTAATTTTCTCTACGGCATTAATAATCCCTCTTTTTATATTTGTAATTAATTTCCCAAAAATTGATCAATCGGGAAATTATACATTTGAAGATTATACGAAAACAATCTTAAACGGCACAGAAAAGAATTCCATTATTTTTACCTATCAATGGGATTATCTTGTTTCACCATCGTATTATTTTCAATATGTTGAACATTATAGATCTGACGTAACTATAATCGACAAGGAATTACTAAGACGCTCGTGGTATTATCACCAATTGGAAACCGACCATCCAAACATATTACGTAAAATGAAGCTTACAATTAATGAATTTTTACAAGCATTAAAACCGTTTGAACGCGGTGAAAAATATAATGCCGGTTTATTAGAGCAACTCTATCAACGAATTATGACGGATTTAATATCTACTAATATTAAAAACCACGACTATTATATAGCACCCGAATTAGTTACAAACGAAATGCGTAAAGGGGAATTGGTTTTACCGCAAGGTTATACTATTGTGCCGTATAACCTTCTTTTTAAAGTTGTTAAAGGAAATAATTATGTGCCGGCTCCAATGCCGAAATTTAAAATCAGATTTTACAAACATAAAAACTCGTACATAAAACTTATTGAAAAAATTTGCGCCTCAATGCTTGAAAACAGAGCGATTTATGAGTTGAAATTTCATAAAATTGACAAAGCAAAAATTTATATTTATAAATTGAAATCTGAATTTCCAAAATTTATTTTGCCGAAAATTTTTGTCAATCTATAATTTTAAATATTTTCAAAGGTCTTCATTACACAAAAACTTAGGTTTACAAAATCATGATTCACGTTATCAAAAATATATTTCTCAATGAAAACGAATTAAAATTCGATTTTGTAAGAGCGTCGGGACCCGGTGGTCAAAACGTAAATAAAGTTTCTACAGCCGTACAACTAAGATTTAACGTTATAAATAGTAATTCCCTCGATGGAAATATTAAAGAAAACATATTAAAGAAAGAGAAAAATCGTATTTCACGCGATGGAACCTTAATTATCGAAGCAAAAAGATTTCGTACTCAAGAAAAAAACAGAACAGATGCGATTAATAGATTGATAAATATTATAAAACGTGCTTCTCAAAAACAAAAAAAACGGATAAGAACAAATCCGCCTGAAAAAGCAAAAGAAAAAAGATTAAATAAAAAAAAGAAAAGAAGCGATATAAAAAAATTAAGGAAAATAAATCCTGATGCCGATTTATAAATATTAAAGCGAAATTGTTGTATCTTCGGTTTCACCTGAACGATGACTAACAACACAAGTATAACATGCACGTTTTGCCGTTTCAACAACATCAAGTGTTTCGGTAAGGGTATTTGATTTAACTTTATTAAAACAGAATTGGCAATTTCCATTTCAATACCTTTTGCAATTCTTTGAGTATTCGTAACAAAAATATTCGATATATATGGGGAACTATAACTTTGATTCAAAACATTCTGCTTTTAAAATATTAGAGTAAACTTATAAATTTATTTTAAAATATTATAAAATTTTCGTAATCTTCTTGTTTACTTTATAATAAAAAAAGTAGACTCTAATTGCTTGATTTCATAAATTTAGCTGATTTGTTTTATATTATTATTTAACGGAGCTTTATATGGCAGATACTTCCGATTTCAGAAATGGTTTAATTATTAAATTTAAAAATGACCTTTATACAATTACCGAATTCCAACACGTTAAACCTGGTAAAGGCGGCGCTTTTGTACGTACTAAATTAAAAAACTTAAGGACGGGAAAAGTATTGGACAACACATTCCGTGCCGGTGAACCGGTTGAAATAATCCGTGTTGAAAGGAAAAAATATCAATATTTGTATAAAGAATCAGGTGGGCTTGTTCTGATGGATAATGAAACATACGAACAAATTACCGTTCCAAACAATATGTTCAGTGATAATGTTAAGTTCTTAAAAGAAGGGGAAGAAGTTGAACTGCTTGTTGACGAAAATGACCAAATATTAACTATAGATATTCCAATTTTTGCAAATTTAGAAGTAATTGAAACAGAGCCAGGATTTAGAGGCGATACAGCAACAAATGTAATGAAACCAGCCAAATTAGAAACCGGTGCATCTATTAATGTCCCTTTATTTATTAATGAGGGTGATAAATTAAAAATTGATACACGTACCGGAAGTTATGTAGAAAGATTAAAAAACAAATGAGTATAAATATGGATATTAACCTTATCAAAAGATTGATCAAAATTGTTGAAAAAAGTGAAATCACCGACTTTGCGATTGAAGAAGGTGATTTAAAAATTAAAATTTCGAAAAACAACAGAACGCTTCAAAAAAATGGTACTGTACCGGAAGTAAACCTTTCCCCAGCTCTTCAGAATACTAACGCGGAATCAAATTCCCCCAAAGTTGAAGAATTCAAAGAAACGGTTGAAGAATCGACAAACGGTAAATTACATAAAGTACTTTCTCCAATAGTAGGTACTTTTTACCGTGCACCGGCACCGGATGCCGATCCTTATGTTCAAGTTGGAGATAATATTAACCAAAATACTGTTCTTTGCATTGTAGAAGCAATGAAATTAATGAACGAAATTGAATCGGATGTTTCCGGCAAAATTGTTAAAATACTTGTTGAAAACGGTACACCTGTAGAGTATAACCAGCCGTTGTTTCTAATTGAAAAAGATTAGTTGTTTTAGTAATTAGTAATTATAAGAGGGAAATTTGTTCAAAAAAATATTAATTGCAAACCGCGGCGAAATTGCACTTCGAATTATAAGAACATGTAAAGAACTGGGTATTCCTACAGTTGCAGTTTATTCGGAAGCCGATAGAGATTCATTACATGTGGTTTTTGCCGATGAAGCTGTATGCATAGGTCCGGCAAATAGTAAAGACAGTTATCTGAAAATCCCAAGTATTTTATCTGCCGCACAAATTACCGGTGCCGATGCTATTCATCCCGGTTATGGCTTTTTAGCGGAGAATGCGGAATTTTCCGAAATATGTGCTGATTCCGATATTAAATTTATAGGACCATCTTCTGATATGATAAGTAAAATGGGCGATAAAGCATTTGCAAAAAAAACCATGAAAAAAGTTGGGGTTCCGGTTGTTCCGGGCAGCGACGGTGTGATAAAACATATTAATGAAGCTAAAAAAACTGCCGCTGAAATAGGTTACCCTGTTATGTTCAAAGCAACAGCCGGCGGCGGCGGTAAAGGTATGAGGATTGTTAAAGAAGAAAGTGAACTTAAAAATGCATTCCAAACCGCATCAACCGAAGCTTTGGCTTCGTTTAATAATGCCGATTTATATTTGGAAAAATATATTGAAAATCCACGACACGTTGAAATTCAGATTATGGGAGACCAATTTGGAAATGTTTATGGATATGGAGAGCGGGATTGTACAGTTCAAAGAAGACATCAAAAATTAATTGAAGAATCTCCATCACCTGTAATCACAAATGAAGTTAGAAATGAGATGACTGAAGCTGCATTACTCGGGGCTAAGTCTGTTGAATATGAAGGAGCCGGCACTGTTGAATTTGTTGTCGATAAAGATCTTAATTTTTATTTTATTGAAATGAATACGCGAATTCAAGTTGAACACCCGGTAACTGAAATGGTACATAATATTGATTTAATAAAACAACAATTATTTGTTGCTGCCGGTGAAAAAGTTAAAGATATGCCTAGACCCCCTTTGGGTCATAGTTTCGAATTTAGAATTAATGCCGAAGACCCGGAAAATGATTTTAGACCTTCACCGGGGCGTATCGGTTATCTTCATTTCCCCGGTGGATTTGGTGTGCGTATCGATTCGCATGTTTATAATGATTATGTGATTTCCCCTTATTACGATTCTTTAATTGCAAAATTGATTATTTGGGGTAATGATAGGGAAAATGCTATTATGCGTGCCAAAAGATCTTTAGAGGAATTTACTATTCAAGGTATCAAAACAACAATTCCTTTTCATACAAAAGTTCTTGATGATGAAAATTTTATTAAAGGTGAATATGATACATCTTTTATTGAACATCTTTTATCAAAATAATTAAGAGGTTATTATGAATGTTCCAGAAAATTTAAAGTACACGGAAGATCACGAATGGTTAAAAGTAGATGGGAATAATGGATTTATTGGTATAACGGATTTTGCTCAAAGCGAACTTGGCGATGTTGTTTTTGTAGATATCGATCCGGATTTAAATGAGATTGTTAAAGAAGAAGTATTCGGAACAATTGAAGCTGTAAAAACGGTAAGTGATTTGCTTGCTCCTTGTAGCGGTAAAGTTTTGGAAATTAATCCAAAGTTGGAAGATGAACCGCAACTAATTAACGAAAAACCTTACGATGATGGCTGGATATTAAAAATTCAAATTACTAATCCCGACGAACTACTCGATTTAATGGATAGTAATACATACTTAGCGCATATCAGTCAATGAAAATATTTTACGTTTCCGGTTATACGAGAATGGTGCTTTTCAATAAATTAATTCCAAAAGCACTGCGTCAAAACGGTTATGAAGTTTATGAATTTGATTGGAATTCATTTTATAAATTAAATAAGGTTTTTAATATATTTCCACGAGAAAAGGTTATAAATAAAATTAATGATGAACTTTTAATAAAAGCAAAATCTTATAAACCGGATTTTGTTTTTGTTTTAAAAGGTGAACCGGTTAAAATATCAACTCTTATAAAATTAAAAAGAGACACCAACGCAATTTTGTTTAACTGGTTTGGCGATGACCCATGGGAATTTGATTCTTTTTCAAGTAAAATTGCTCCTTATTACAATTACTTTTTTACGTATGATCCTTATACTGTTAAAAAATATCATCTAATTGGACAAAAAAACACATTTCATCTTCCTTACGGATATGACATGGAAGTTGTAAAAAATTTGAATATTTCGAGTCGTGAGAGAAAGGAATATGATTGTGATATTGCTTTTATTGGAAGTTATTATCCTAAACGCGAAGAATTGTTGAAAGAATTAAAATCGAAATATTATTTGAAAATTTGGGGACGCGGTTGGGAAAACAGCGAATGTAAAGATGTTTATCAAGGCAAGGCTCTTTACGGGGAAAATATGCTTAAAGCATTTAAATCTGTGAAAATTTCACTAAACATCCATCGCGGATTTCAGGAAGGCGTTTCCGAGTCGGGTGAGGGATTGAACTTAAGAGTAATGGAGAGTGCTGCGTGTGGTGCTTTTCAAATATCAAATTTTCAGGCGGATATTCCAAACCGTTTTATACCCGGTAAAGAAATTGTTCTATACAAAAATTGGGATGAAGCCTTAAAAAAAATAGATTATTATCTCGCCCATCCTGAAAAAAGAAAAAGTATAACTGAAAAAGGTTTTGAGCGATTTAAAAAAGAACATACGCTTAATAAAAGAATCAAAGAATTGTTTTCCTTTATAAATTAAAAACAAATGCAGCAGCAAAAGATTATTTTAATTTTAGATTTTGGCTCGCAATACACACAATTAATTGCACGTCGTATTCGGGAAAAAAATATTTATTCGGAAATTTATCCTTATAATTTAAGTATTGAAAAAATAAAAGAATTAACTCCAGCCGCGATAATACTTTCGGGGGGACCGACAAGCGTTTATGACGATGAAGCTCCAACTATAGATCCGCAAATATATGATTTAGGAATTCCTATTTTAGGAATATGTTATGGATTACAAATAACGGCTAAATTATTAGGAGGGAAAATTGAGCCTGCTGAAGACCGTGAATATGGAAAAACAAAAATTCACTTGGGTACAAATTCCAAACTATTTAAAGATGTAAGTAACAACAGTGTTGTATGGATGAGCCACGGTGATATTGTTACTAAACCACCTGCAAATTTTCATATTGACGCATCGACAGATAATTCACCTATTTGTGCTATTTCAAATCCAACGAAAAAAATATATGGTGTCCAATTCCATCCTGAAGTTTATCATACAGTCGATGGAGAAAAAATACTTCATAACTTTCTGTTTAATATTTGTGAATGCCGTAAAAATTGGAATTCAACAAATTTTATTGAAAACAGCATCAAAAAAATCAAAGAGGAGATTGGCGATAAAAAAGCACTTTGTGCTTTAAGTGGGGGTGTCGATTCTTCTGTTGCAGCAATATTGGTTGATAAAGCAATTGGTGAAAATTTAATTTGTGTACATGTAAATACGGGCTTAATGAGGTTTAATGAAAGCGAAGAAATTATACAAATTTTTAAAAAACACTATAATTTAAATTTAAGATATATTGATGCTTCGGAAATATTTTTAACAAAATTAAAAGGTGTAACTAATCCGGAAGAAAAAAGGAAAATAATCGGAAAAACATTTATTGAAATTTTTGAAAAAGAAGCGTCTGATATAGAAGATATAAAATTTTTAATACAAGGCACTCTTTATCCCGATGTAATAGAATCCATACCGGTTAAAGGGTTTTCGGCTACAATTAAAAGTCATCATAATGTAGGAGGTTTACCCGAAAAGATGAATCTCAAATTGATTGAACCATTTAGAGAATTGTTTAAAGATGAGGTTCGCAATATAGGAAAGGAGCTTGGACTTGCTGAAAGTTTTATCGAGCGCCATCCTTTCCCCGGCCCCGGTTTGGCGATAAGAATTATTGGTGAAATTAATAAAGAAAGGCTAAACATTTTACGCAAGGCAGATAAAATTTTTATTGACGAAATAAAGAAGGCTGAAATCTATAATCAAATTTGGCAGGCTTTTGTAGTTCTTTTGCCGATTCGAACTGTTGGTGTAATGGGCGATTCGAGAACGTATGAAAATGTGGTTTCGCTAAGGGCAGTTACATCTGTTGACGGAATGACAGCCGACTGGTTCCGATTTGATTATGACTTTCTTGAAAATGTATCTAATAAAATCATAAGAAACGTATCGGGTATTAACAGAGTGGTTTATGATATTAGTTCAAAACCGCCTTCTACTATTGAATGGGAATAAAGAAACAATGACACAAACTGATGTAAAATTAAAAAAAGCCGAATTATTGGAATCAGAAGGAAAATATTTACATGCAGCTCAAATTTATCAATCGTTAATTGATAATAATACGATAAAAAGACTTGCCGTTGTAAAATTGGCAGCAATGTACGAGAAAATGAATAATATTGATTATGCATCGAAATTATTATCCCGTTATCTTGATGAAGAAAACGATGATAACGAAATAAGAAGATTGTTTGCTCATTTTTTAATAAGCAAAAATCAATTTGGAAAAGCCATTGATGTTTTGGCATCTTCTACCCGTACAGATGATGGTGAAGTGTCGTTTTTATTGGGTATAGCAAATTTTAATTTGAAGCAATATGAAATTGCAAAGATAAATTTTTCCGATTACTTAGAAACAAATAATTTTGAATATAAAATCGATGCACTTTTATATAATGCAAAATGCAGTTTGAATCTTAAAAAATTTGATGAAGCATTAAAATTTTTAGAAATTCTAAAAGAAATTGATTCAAATAATCAAGAAGCTTTTTTTATTGAAGCAATTATTTTTTTTAATAAAGAAATGTATCAACATTCTTTAAATGCTATTAAACAAGCATACCGTATGAATTCTGAAAACCCGGATATAATTAAATGGTTCGGAAAAATTTCATTTTATGCCGACGATTATAAAAATGCAAAAATTTATTTAAAGAAATACATAAATAAAAATGAGCCGGACGCAGATATTTATACATTACTTGGAGAAATTTATTTTAAAATGAAAGATTTTAAAAATTCTGAAAAATATTTAAATCTTGCTTTAAAAATGGGAAAAGATAATAAATTGGTTTTGAATAAATTAAAAAAATTAACCGATTTAAAAGCTAAAACAAAATTAAATGAAAATTAAAGAATTGCCCATAGATGACAGACCGCGGGAAAAATTGATTCTTCGGGGTGTGCAAAGTTTAAGTGACGCTGAGCTAATTGCAATTTTACTTAGGACAGGTATTAAAGGTAAATCCGTTATTCAAATTTCACGCGAATTGTTAAACAAACATTCAAATATTTCTATGCTGGCTTCTAAAAATGTATCGGAGCTTTCAAAAGAAGCAGGAATCGGCAAAGACAAAGCGGCACTTTTGGTAGCATCTTTCGAGTTAGGGCGTAGAATTGATTCACAATTAAAATGGCAGTCAAATAAAAAAATTCAATCTTCTCGAGATATCGCGGAAATATTTATACCTCTTTTACGAGATGAACAGAAAGAAAATTTTATTGTCGTTTGTCTGAATGCTGCAAATAAAGTTATAAAATATGAAAAGATATCTGTAGGAATTTTAAATTCGTCGATAATTCATTCACGAGAAATATTTAAAGTTGCTATCGATAATCTTTCGGCAAGTATTATATTAATTCATAATCATCCAAGTGGTAATTTAGAACCAAGCCGCGAAGATATTGTTATTACAAAAAAACTTGTGGAAGCAGGGAAATTACTTGATATTCGTGTGTTAGACCATATTATTATTGCCGGAGATAAGTTTATTAGCTTTGTTGAGAAACGTATTATATAATTTTGTTGTATAAAATGAAATATTTTTATATTATCTTAAATTAAATTTATATATTTATATTATATAATTAATTAATCTGAAACTATTTTTGGAGGCATCCATGACCAAACTTAAAAAACGCTTAGGCAGTGTGATTGTAATTGCTTTATTTGTTGGTATGCTCAGCTTTGCTGGGTGCAGTGGTGTAAGCGATGAACAAATGGCACAGCTTGAGTCCGTAAGAACTGAAGTTACAGCTCTTAGTAAAGAAGTAAACTCATTAAAAAGTGAGAAAACAAAGCTCGAAAGAAAAATTGCAGAAAAAAATGCTAAATTAGAGCAATGCAATAGGGAAAAAGCAAAAGTCCGAAAAAATCTTGAAAAAATTAATAATCAAAGTAAATAAAATTTAACGGAGGAAAATAAATGAAATACTACAAGTATTTTGTTGTCGTATTAACTTTCGTTCTGCTATCGGGAAGTGTTTTCGCACAGAAAAAAGAACTAACTAAAAAACAATGGCAGAATGAAATTAACCGACTTACAGCAAAAAAAGCTTCATTAACTACTCAGTTACATGCACTTCAAACTGAAGTAAATAATTTGCGTTCAACAGATGCTTCACTTCAATCATACGAAGATTGTATGAAAGGATTATATGCACTCGTTGAAACTAATAAACAGGGAATTGATAATTTTAGAATGCAGGTAAATTCTTTATCATCAAAAATTTCCAGAAAAGAACCACCAAAAGAAAATGCACAAGCAGAATTGAACAACTTAAAGAAAAATAAAATAAGTGCATTGCCGGAATTTTATGATTTAGTTCATAATGTTCTACAGCGAAAATTAGATGCTTGGAAAGTAAAACCTAAAGAGATTTTTTATACTGTTATAAAAGGTGATTGCCTTTGGAGAATTGCTAAAAAGAAAACAATTTATGATAATCCATTCGCATGGCCAAAAATTTATAAATCTAACAGAGACCAGATTAAAAATCCCGATCTGATTTACCCAAAACAAATATTTAAAATTCCTAATTTAACAGAGGCAGAGCAAGTTAAATATGAAAAAATTAGGAAAAATTATAAACCTGCACCTCCGGAGCAGACAAAATAAGAATGAAGAAATATTAATATTTACTAAAGCCTTTTCAATTCTAATGAATTGAGGGGGCTTTTTTATTTTAAGAAGGATTTATGGAAGTAGAAAAGATTATTAAACTTGATAATGTAAATCTCTTGTTATTGTTAGGTTATAATGATATCAACATTAAACCTATTGAAGAAAGATTTAATTTATCTTTTACAGTACGTGGAGATAATGTTTATCTTAAAGGAGCAAAAGAAGAAGTAAATTCAGTTGCAAAAATTTTTAAAGAAATGATTTATGTTCTAAATACTTCAGGTAAATTAAATCCGGAAGATGTTATTACGATAATTGAGCTTTCAACAGAAGGCAAAGAGGTTATTAGTGAAGATGAATTTGAGAATATTGTACTTTATATAAGAAAGGGAATAATAAAAGCTAAAACACAAAATCAGATAAGTTACTTGAAAGCAATTAAAAATAATGATATCTGTTTTGCAATTGGGCCCGCCGGTACAGGTAAAACATATCTTGCAGTTGCCTTTGCCGTTTCCGCATTAAAAAAAGGAATTGTAAAAAAAATTGTTCTTACACGCCCGGCAGTAGAAGCAGGAGAAAATTTAGGATTTCTTCCCGGAGATTTTCGTGAGAAAGTTGACCCATATTTACGCCCTTTATACGATGCACTCAATGATATGGTACCCGAAGACCAATTACACGCTTATGTTGAAAAAGGTATTATTGAAATTGTCCCTTTAGCATATATGAGGGGAAGAACTCTTAATAATGCTTATGTTATTCTTGATGAAGCTCAGAACTCTACGAGATTACAGATGAAAATGTTTCTTACACGACTTGGTCCTAATTCTAAAGCAATTGTAACCGGAGATATTACTCAAATTGACCTTCCGTCGAATACAACAAGCGGATTAATTGAAGTTAAAGAGATATTAAAAAATATTGATGGAGTTTCCTTTATTTATTTTACAAAAGAAGATGTTGTAAGACACAAATTGGTTAAGGATATAATAAACGCGTATGAAAAAGTTAATGGAAACAATGCGAAATAAAAAAATAAGTGTTTATGTGCTTTAATTGTGCAACCGATAATAGTTTTGGACAATTCATCTTCAGTCATAATAATCACCTTAACTTTGTGAAACTTAGTCTTTTCTTTGTGTAATAACTCTACCACAAAGTTACACGAAGAAAGCACAAAGAAACTCAAAGATATTAAATTCCTTTTTTAGTTAAAATTTATGTAGTACATCAAAATATTATTTAGCCAAAAGTTGATTATCTATAACTTAACACTTATTTTCTCTGCTTAAAAATTTAACATTATGTCCTCAATTCCTTTTTAAATTGTTCCGAGCATTAAACCGGAGAAAAAATGTCTGTTAAAAAGAAGATTCTGATTGTATTTACCGGCGGTACTTTTTCAATGAAAATCGACGAAAAAACCGGTGGAGCCGTTCCTTTTTTCCAGGGTGAAGAATTAATAAAAATGATTCCCGAAGCGGAAGATTTAGCTACGATAGAAGTTTATAATTATGGGAATTTCCCCGGTCCTCATATGACTCCGGAAAAAATGTTGGACCTTTCTAAAAAAATAAAAGAATTTGTTCAAAGAGATGATATTGACGGTATAATAGTTACACATGGAACAGACACTTTAGAAGAAACGGCATATTTACTTGACCTTACAATTAATACCAAAAAACCGATAATTGTAATCGGTGCGATGAAAACAAGTTCAGAGCCTGACTGGGACGGACATAAAAATTTAATTAATGCAATTCATGTTTGTAATAATTCAAACAGCACCGGACTTGGAGTGTTAGTGTGTCTTAATGGAGAAATTGACGCTGCAAGTGAGGTAACAAAAACACACACGGAAAATATTGAAACATTTCACAGTTTAGATTTTGGAGCACTTGGTTTTGTTGACAGAGGGAAAGTATTTTTTAATAGAGCACCAAGAAAACTTGAAATAATAGAAACAGACAAATTAAATTCTAATGTAGATTTGATTAAAGTTTACGCCGGAATGAAAGATAAATTTTTCAGATTTTCTGCCGATAGTAAAGTCGACGGAATTGTGATGGAAGCAATGGGCGTTGGTAATATTCCTCCTACTGCATTTGACGGGGTTAAATATGCTGTTGGTAAAAGGATTCCTATGGTTTTAACATCACGCTGCCCCGCAGGCGAAACGCTCGATATTTACGGATATCCCGGAGCCGGGAAATGGCTGAAGAAAGAAGGCGTTATATTTAGTGATTACCTTAACGGACAAAAAGCAAGAATTAAATTGATACTTTGTTTAGGTATTACTAATGATATTAATGAGTTAAGAAAATTTTTTGAAGGTTAAATTAAAATTCATCCTTTAAAATTCCATATCTAAAAATATCCCAATATTTACCTTGCGAATATTTTGCCTGTCTAAAAGTCCCTTCTTTTTTAAAACCGAGCTTTTCTATGAGTGCAATTGAAACTTTGTTGTATTCAATAATTTCGGCTTCAAGCCTATGAAGATTCATTTTATTAAATGCAAAATTCATAATCTGTTTCATCGCTTTTTTGCCGTAGCCTTTTTGTTGATATTCTTTTTTAATTATAATACTTAATTCTGCTTTTCTGTTAAACCATCTTATCCGGGTAAATTTTATTTCACCAATTACTTCTTTATCTTTTTCAATTCGAAAAAGCATTTCTACGGGCATATTGGAAGGATATATCCTTGTTTCCGACATATTTTCCAAATCGGTGGAATTTTCAGTAATTGATTGTAAATCGGTATCGGTTTTATTTGTGAGTTTTAATAATAAATCATCTGCATTAAGAATCATAAATTTTCTCCGTAAAATTAGTAGATATTTTATATTAAAAAATTTGTGCAGCTTAAATCAATTTTTTTATTATGTTTTAACAATTTATAAAAGCAATAAATAAAAATCATTCAAAGTTTTTATTTAAAAAATAAGTTTTTTCTTATGAAAGGCACTAGTGTAACCGTTAATCCGGCAACATATAATTCTTTTCTATCCATTATATTATTTGTAAAAAAACCTATTGCACCCGATTTGTGTTTTGAATTTGTAGTGTTCATCAATTTGTCCATTACATCACCCAGTTCAACGCCGTTTAATAATTGTTCAATCACAAAATTCGGCAATTCAAATTGAGGTGATGAACCGTATGCTTTTTTATTGTCTTTATCGATAATGCACATACCTCCAAAAGCAAACCAGCGGTTATGCTGTTTTGTAATTCCGCCTTCTATCCCAACAAAATAATCGGCATTTATGTTTTTTTTATCGTTAATTTCTTTTAGTTCAACTGCTCTGTTCTCAGCACCTTTAAAAGTTTCATTATCGATTGGCTGATCGGATACACCGGATGATACTCGAAAACCGATTATCTTGACATCGGTAAAATATTTTTCAAATACCTCTTGTGCAGCTAAAATTTTTACCTGATTTTTTGACCCAACTAATATTTTCATTTTATTATAGATAGTGATTGATAAATTTTTCTTTTTAAAGATAAGAAATTATCAATTATTATAGTATTTACCGCAAATGTTAAACCGCTTTTTTTTAAGTAACAATTACGGTTAAAAAGAATTTTAATTGTTTAACAGCCTCTGAAATACTATTACTCCGGCAATAATAAAGGTTGCATTTAGTCTATTTGTAATTTGGTTTTCGGATTTTGATTTTTTAATGAACTCACTCTAAT
>CAZXJG010000047.1:0-19793 GCA_964640985.1 uncultured Melioribacteraceae bacterium
TTGGTTCCGAGATGGCTTTGCGTTTATCAAAGACACTTGGCCGGTCACCGGAAAGTTGGTTAATCATGCAGAACAATTATAGTCTTTGGCATACAAAAAAAAAGACTCAATCTTGAAAGAGTAGAAAAACTAAGTGTACCGAAGAAAAAACAATATTCATGATTATGGTTATTAAATTTTTGTATTTCTTGGGTTCGTTAAGATTTACACATCAATTTGCTGTTTTTTGTTAAATAGTATAAAAAACGCTGCTAACAAGCCGTTGCCAATGACCACTAATACAAAAGTGCGTTTGTGGGACCAAAAGCGGATTTTAGTAATTTTTGAAAATATCAACAAATATTGAAAATTGGTCATTCTCTTCTTGAATAAAGGCAAATGCCTTTATGGTCGACTCAAACCGACCGCCCTGATAAAAATCATTGGGACAAGCCGTTATGTGTCTGTAAAATATTAAAATAGATCGGAATGTGAACCAGTTCTTTCTAAAATTAATTCATCTTCTGTTAGGCGATAAATTAATATCCAATCCGGTTCTATGTGGCAGTCTCGATGGTTGCTAAATTTTGCGTTTAATGAATGATCTTTATATTTTTGCTCTAATTTTTGGTGTTTCAATAATTTTTTTATAACAACTGTTAATTTTAATAATTTTTTTTGTTGCTTTTTTATTTTCTTAAAATCTTTTTTGAATTGAGTTGTATAAATTAGTTTCAATTATTAAGTTCCTTAAGCAATTGATTTGTGTCTGAAACTTCGTGAAGTTCTTCGCCTCTTTCAGATTTTAATAAAGTATCTTCTGTTAATTTATTAGGAATCTTTATATCAAAAGGAATTCCTTTATTCAGTGATACTTGAGTTAGAAACAAAGTAATTGCTTCAGACATACTGATATTTAATTTGCTTAATATTTTTTGTGCTTTAGTTTTGACACTTGGGTCAATTCTTGCTTGAATAACTGCTGATTTAGGCATAATAAACCTCTAAATATATGTAATGACATTTGCAGTACAAATATGAAGAAAATATTTTTTAAAATCAATAGTTTTTTGGTTTATTTATTATTAAACACATAACCAGCAAATCCCCGATAAAAAGTATCGGGACAAGGCGGGTGAAAAACAATGCTGTTATATGCTAAATAATTATGGGTAAATATGATAAAAAGAATAATATTCATTTCCTTCTTTTGTATTAGCATTATTTATTCTCAACAAAAACAAGTCTCTAACGATTATATTATTAAGTTCAGCGCTTTGGATTTGCTAACTGGATTTTTGTATCAAAGTTCAACAATTCAATTTGGTCTTGAAAAAGGTATATCAAAAAACTTTTCAATAAATACAGAGATAGGATATTCATTTCATATAAATAGAAAAGCGGATATTCTTTCAATTGCTCTTGATAATTCAAGTGGATTTACTTTTGAAACTGAAGTAAGAAATTATATTGACAATAATCCATCAAGTTATACTGGGAACTATTTTAGTATAAGTTTTCTTTATCGATATCTTGACGCTAAAGATCATCACTCGGTTTTTTTAGGAGTTGATGAAGATAGACCATGGATAACTTATAACTCTAATGAACAATATTCCATTTTTAGAAATGAGTACGCTTTTCACATAAATTATGGTTATCAAAATATTTCGATTTCCGGTTTTACTTCAGATTTTTCAATCGGGATAGGTCTGCGATATATTTCAAGTAGAACTTTTAGTGCATACCCAATTTCTTTTATCGATTATGAATTTCCATATAATAAACCTTTTGGAAAGGGTAGTAAGCTTTTTTTTAGCGGAACAGCTGCAATAAGAATTGGATGGTCAATTAAATAATACATTTATGTAGAAAACCGTATAACCCGCAAATCCCCGATAAATAGCATCCGGGGCAAGCTGGGTGAAAAGCAATGCTGTTGGGCGGACGGATGCTTCACGAAACAGTAATATAATATGCTTGCTTATCATCTGTGTTAAAAAAAGCTTAAAACTCGCGGCTTGCTTATATTGGAAATATCAAACCAGCTTACAAATACTTTACTGCATTTACCAATTGTTCATTTACCTTGAACTGTCATGTTATCTGCAATTTGGTATTGTGATAAAATCGGCACGTTAAAAAAAGAAACAAGCGGACAAAAGCAATAATAATAAATATTGTTTCATTTCATTTCCTCTTATTTTAAGACAATCATTTTTTTAGTGCTTCTGAAATTACCCGCATCCAATTTGTACAAATAAATTCCGGAGCTTAAATTAGCTGCGTTAAATTGAACGGAGTAGTTTCCAGGAGATTGCTTTTTATTTACAAGCGTTGCAACTTTTCGTCCTAATATATCAAATACAGTAAGCCTTACAGACAAGGCATGCCTTGTCTGAGCGGGTATGGAATATTCAATTGTCGTTGTAGGATTAAATGGATTCGGGTAGTTTTGGGACAGTTTGAAATCATTTGGTTTGAATTCAGCATTATCATTTATTCCGGTTACTATGGGCATAGTAATAATTGTTAAACCATTATAATGATCATTATCATATGTAGAAATCCAAATTTGGTTTGAATCTGCCGTATTTTTTACAGCAATACATTCGACATTATCACCTGGGATAGGAGAGTTATCTTTATAATAACTAAGCAGTTTAGTGCCATCGTACATTGAAAGTCCAGTGTGGTCCGTTCCGATCCATTTTCTACCGGAATTATCAATTTTAATATCAGTAATTGCATTATTCGGATTCCAAGCGTCAGCTAAATTAAATATTGCCCATTGCGAACCATCAAAAATACAAAACTCGCCTGATTCAGTTCCGACATACATTTTACCGTTCGAAAATGTAGTACCTCCATTCTCAAAAATAATAGCATTTACCCACTTAGTGGAATCACCGAGTATATTACTCCGGTTCCAGCTTACCCCATCGAATTTTAATAGTCCACTTCCTGTCCCGACCCAAATTGCATATGAAGTATCAGTAAGCGATTCTTCGATATTTATTGCGTGAATACCGTTATCCGGTAAAACGCCCTGTTGATAATTGTATTTAATCCAATTCGTGCCATTGTATTTTATTAGTCCGTTACTGTATGAACCAATCCACAGAGCTCCTTGCTTAAAACCGGGACCGCCATTTTGAATCGCTAATTTTCTTAAATGCAATGATTTAAAAGCACCCAAATTAAACCCCATATCATCTGGTGTGAAATGTATCCAACTGCTGTTACTGTATTCATAAAGACCATCGTATTCCGTTGAAACCCAATAATTTCCGGCGTCGTCTCGAACAATTTCATTTACAAAGTCTGCATTAAAATCGTCATTAGTCGCGGAATTGAAAACGACGAAATTATTACCGTTATATTTTATTAGTCCTTTATCATAACTGCTTATCCACAAAGTTTTATTATTATCAAAATACAAACTTGAAATTGCATTTGTTTGAATACCTGAATTACCTGTATTGATAAATTCCCAATTTTGAGCATTTGTTTTAAGAATAGGTAAAGATACTAAAAAAAGAATTATTAATGTTTTCATTTTGTGTCCCCGCATTATTTTAAAACAATCATTTTTTTAGTGCTTCTAAAATTACCCGTTTCCAATTTGTACAAATAAATTCCGGAGCTTAAATTAGCTGCGTTAAATTGAACGGAGTAGTTTCCAGGAGATTGCTTTTTATTTACAAGCGTTGCAACTTTTCGTCCTAATATATCAAATACAGTAAGCCTTACAGACAAGGCATGCCTTGTCTGAGCGGGTATGGAATATTCAATTGTCGTTGTAGGATTAAACGGATTCGGGTAGTTTTGGGAAAGTGAAAAAGAAATGGGGGTATTATTTTTATTATCTTCAACTGAAACAACACCACCTTCATTAAAAACTGCCAAACCGCCGTCACCAGTTCCAATCCACTTATTCCCACTGTCATCTATGACGAGTGAATAAACAAAATTAGATGGCAACCCGGAATTAGATATATTATAAACAGTCCAGTTTGTGCCATCAAATCTTGCCAAGCCGTTACTGGCAGTTCCGATCCACTCGTTCCCTTTGTTATCTATAGCGAGAGCTCTAACCCTATTATCGGGTAAATCGGAATTAGATGTATTATAAATAGTCCAGTTTAATCCGTCAAAGATTGCCAAGCCGCCCTCAGTTCCAATCCACATATTTCCGCTGCCGTCTATAGCGAGAGAATTAACCCAATCATCCGGCAAATCGGAATTAGATGTATCGTAAACAGTCCAGTTCCCGTTTGTACTGTCAATTCTCGCCAAGCCGCCCTCAGTTCCAATCCACTTATTCCCGCTTCCGTCTATGGCGAGAGACAAAACGGAATAATTCGGTAAATCAGAATTAGATGCATTATAAACAGTCCAGTTTGAGCCGCCAAAGCTTACTAATCCACCATAGTAAGTTCCAACCCACTTATTCCCGTCGCCGTCTATGGCAAGAGACATAATCCAATCATTCGGTAAATCGGAATTAGATGTGTTGTAAACAGTCCAGTTTGTACCATCGAATTTTGCCAAGCCGTAACCTCCAGTTCCAATCCATTCATTTCCATTGCCGTCTATGGCAAGACACCTAATATAATTATCCGGTAAATCGGAATTAGATGTGTTGTAAACAGTCCAGTTTGTGCCGTCAAATTTTGCCAACCCGCCGCCAGCTCCAATCCACCTATTTCCACTGCCGTCTATGGCAAGAGACAAAACTTCATTATCAGGCAAACCGGAATTAGATGTACTAGAAACAGCCCAGTTTGTACCGTCGAAACTCGCTAAACCACCACAAGTCCCTATCCACTTATTCCCGTTGACGTCTATGGCAAGAGACATAATCCAACCATTCGGTAAATCGGAATTAGCTATATTATAAACAGCCCAATTTGTTCCATCAAATTTTGCCAACCCGTTGCCCTCAGTTCCAATCCACTTATTTCCGCTGCTGTCTATGGCGAGAGACGAAATGAAATTACCAGGCAAATCGGAATTATTTTTATTATAAACAGCCCAGATTGTGCCGTCAAAGCTTGCCAACCCGCTGCCCTCAGTTCCAATCCACTTATTTCCGCTGCTGTCTATGGCAAGGGACCCAACTCCATTGGATGGCAAACCGGAATTAGCACTATTATAAACAGTCCAGTTTGTACCGTCGAA
This sequence comes from uncultured Melioribacteraceae bacterium, assembly GCA_964640985.1. Lineage (GTDB taxonomy): Bacteria > Bacteroidota > Ignavibacteria > Ignavibacteriales > Melioribacteraceae > CAZXJG01. The sequence continues at coordinate 5,164 of CAZXJG010000047.1, forward strand.
ACTCGCTAAACCACCCCAAGTCCCTATCCACTTATTCCCGCTGACGTCTATGGCGAGAGACAAAACGGAATTATCCGGCAAACCGGAATTAGCTGTATTATAAACAGCCCAATTTGTTCCATCAAAACTTACCAAACCACCAAATGAAGTCCCAATCCACTTTTTTCCGTTGCTGTCTATGGCAAAAGAAGTAACCCAATTATCCGGCAAATCGGAATTATTTGAATTATAAACAACCCAGCTTGTTCCATCAAAACTTACCAAACCACCGTACTCAGTTCCTATCCACTTTTTTCCGCTGCCATCTATGGTGAGAGTATAAATGTAATTATCAGGCAAACCGGAGTTGGTTTTATTATAAAATACCTTTTCATCGGAAATTTTATTAATTTTTACTAGCCCAACACTTGTTCCCACCCAAATATAATCACCCTCTTCCGCTATAGCCATAACTCGATCACCATTTGTATAATTTATCCAGTCCTTATATTGTGCAAAACCGGGCTGTGTGGTTATTAGAGTGAATAAAATAAAAATGCTTATTTGTAATAATTTTTTCATAATAACTACTTCCTAAGTTTTTTAATAAAATCAATTGTTCTAACAAAATTGTATAACTAAGTTGCTTAAAAAAAAATGTCAAAGGAAAGCACAACTGCCAATCTGCCAGTGAGGTCAGATACAAAAGCGGTTTATACTTTGCTAGTCAGATTTTTTCTATTTTAAAACAATCATTTTCTTAACGCTCATAAAATTACCTGTTTCTAATTTGTACAAATAAATTCCGCTTGACAAATTACTTGCTTCGCCAGCGGCGGAAAACTGAACTGAATAATTTCCCGCATTTTGTTTGCTGTTTACAAGCTCTGCAACTTTACGCCCGAGAATATCAAAAACCCGAAGCGTTACATGTCCCGCTTTTGGCAATGAGTAATTTATTGTTGTGCTTGGGTTAAACGGGTTTGGATAGTTTTGTGAAAGAGAATATTTTCTCGGCAAATTATTTACATCACTTCCTTCATTGTCAACGCTTGTGATTATCTGTTCTAACCATGGTCTATAATTGATATAATCAGACACTTTATCTCCGGTACCGTTTGGATTATAATCCGGGTTCCCGTCGGTAGGATCATTGGGACCCGACGCATCCCCCCACCAATTATTAACGGCATTAACCATTATAGAAGCATCAACATTATTTAAACCATAATTAATGTTTTCAATGATATTGTTATTATTAACTGAAGGATTGGAATAACCGGTAGTATGAATACCTTCATAATTACTTGAAATAGTATTATAATTGATTATAGGAGCGGAAGTGTCACTCATAGAAATTCCACTCCAGGCAAAATCAGATATTGTATTCCCTGTAATTTCTGCGGAAGAGTTGGCGAGATAAATGCCGTCATATCCGCCATGTTTGATAATATTATTTGAGATTGTCGGATTTGATTGACCAATAAAGATAGCATAGTGGCTGTAATAATAACCCCAATGCTCAGTTCCGGCATACTGAATTATATTGTTATCTAATATGCTGTTTTTACTATCTTCATAAAAAACAATAGAGCCCCAATCATACACAGCTCCTACAGTTAAATCTTTATCATTGTTTGTATCGCCACCGTAAGTATCATCGTTAATTGAAGTAAATACAATTTTCCCTTCGGGAGTACCGTCCGCAATTAAAGTACCGTGCACATAAAGCGCTGAAGCTTCCCACCAACCGTGTATATTAAATTTTACAATTACGCCCGGTTTAATAGTTAGAACAATGCCGGAATCAATAGTCATGTTATTAAAAACATAGGGATTTTTAATTGCTTCGAGAGTCAAATTTTGTTTGATTGTTCCGGTTTGAAAACTTATGCCGTTAATACCATTATTACTAAATGTATTGTTTGAAAAAGATGGGAGGACCGTATATGATTTATCAGAGTAGTCTTCCATTGCAATTGCACTACCGCCGCAATCGGTAATTGTATTATCGGATATATTAGCTTCAACTTTTTCGCTGCTAATTCCGCTCCAGGCAAAATCCGAGATTGTATTCCCGGTTATTTCTGCCGATGAGTTGGCGAGATAAATGCCGTCATATCCGCCATGTTTGATAATATTATTTGAGATTGTCGGATTTGATTGACCAATAAAGATAGCATAGTGGCTGTAATAATAACCCCAATGCTCAGTTCCGGCATACTGAATTATATTGTTATCTAATATGCTGTTTTTACTATCTTCATAAAAAACAATAGAGCCCCAATCATACACAGCTCCTACAGTTAAATCTTTATCATTGTTTGTATCGCCACCGTAAGTATCATCGTTAATTGAAGTAAATACAATTTTCCCTTCGGGAGTACCGTCCGCAATTAAAGTACCGTGCACATAAAGCGCTGAAGCTTCCCACCAACCGTGTATATTAAATTTTACAATTACGCCCGGTTTAATAGTTAGAACAATGCCGGAATCAATAGTCATGTTATTAAAAACATAGGGATTTTTAATTGCTTCGAGAGTCAAATTTTGTTTGATTGTTCCGGTTTGAAAACTTATGCCGTTAATACCATTATTACTAAATGTATTGTTTGAAAAAGATGGGAGGACCGTATATGATTTATCAGAGTAGTCTTCCATTGCAATTGCACTACCGCCGCAATCGGTAATTGTATTATCGGATATATTAGCTTCAACTTTTTCGCTGCTAATTCCGCTCCAGGCAAAATCCGAGATTGTATTCCCGGTTATTTCTGCCGATGAGTTGGCGAGATAAATGCCATGGTGGTTGCCATGTTGAATAATATTATTTGAAATTATTGGGTTGCTATTATTTATAAGTACTGCTTGATTAATATTGTATAAGTTACCCCAATGCCAATAACTACCGGCAGCATATAATATAACTGTGTTATCTAAAATACAATTAACACTATTCTCTAAAAAATTAATAGAACCCCAACTACCTGGTGCCGGTGATGTTGTATTGCCGTCATTGTTTGTATCTCCTCCGTATGAATCATCATTAATGGATGTAAAAACAATTTTGTTATTTACAGAACCATCTGCAATTAAGGTCCCATGGACTGAAATGTTACTCTCAGCAGAAAAACCAAATTTTATAATTGCACCCGGTTCAATAGTAAGCGTATAACCCTTTTCAACATCAAACGTTCCTACAATATGTATCCCGGCAGCAACGCTCCAGGTAAGGAGTTTATCGCCTACAACACCTCCATTTTTATCAACACCATCTAATACACCATCTCCGTTCCAATCCTGATCGGTGTCTTCATACGATGATGAACCGTTATGTTCAATATCGGCAAAAATGTTACTATTAAAAAATGGAGTTAAGAAAAACATTAAAGCAATCAGAAATGATGCTCTCATCAGAAATTTTGATTTGTTAAATGTAAAATATCTTTTAGTCATAATGCCCTCCTACTTTGTTTAAAGGTAGTGTCAAAATAAACTGACACTAAATAAATTAGTTTGTTTTGCTAAATGCCGAATATATTTTTCATTTCGCTCATTCTCTATTCTCCTATATTTCAATCAAATTGCTTTTGTTGTTTTTCCCCCTGTATTCCTCACCGCAAAAAGGGCAGTATTTGGCGTAAGGATAATCAATTGGTTTGCCGCAATGCGGGCACTTGTCAATTAATTTTGTGCCGCAGTTTGGACAATAATCTTTTTTTTCTAAAGAGTTGCAAAAATAATCGCAATTGTTACAGAGCTTGTATGTATTACTATTCTCCATAATCTTTCCTGTTTTGTAATAAACCCTTATTTTTAGTTAGTATCAGGCGGCACTATTTCATCAAAATCATCTTCCTTGTCTGCATAAAATCTCCTGCTTTTAATCTGTAAAAATAAATTCCCGAGCTTAAATTAGCTGCGTTAAATTGAACAGAGTAATTTCCAGGCTGTTGTATTTCATTTACAAGCGTGGCTACTTCGCGCCCGAGAATATCATATATTTTTATCTGTACAGACGGGATATATCCCGTCTCAGGAATAGAATATTCAATTGTGGTTGTCGGATTAAACGGATTCGGGTAGTTTTGTGAGAGAATAAAATTATCCGGCACATTTTTATTATTTGGATTTTCTTTAACACTCACCAAATTATCTTCATTAATAATACACAAACTGGTGCCGGTATAAAAACTGCCGCAAAGGATCCACAAATTTCCAAGTGTGTCTTCACTAACGGAATAGACGCGGTTGGAAGCAAGGCGTGAATTCATGATGTTGAATTCTTCCCATTCGTTTTCCTTAACGAATTTAACCAAACCATGGCTTGTTTCCACCCATTTATTATTTTTATTGTCGATGAAAAGACCATTAATGCCTTTGTTTTCAAGTCCTGAACTGTTTCTTGATATTGCCTGCCAACCACCGTTAACATATTTAGCCAAGCCTCCTTTATCCCAATTAGAACCGTTCCAGTAACTTGGCACTGCAGCCCAAAGTGTGTGGTTAGCATCCATTACGAGAGATTTAATCCCATATCCGGGCAAACCGGAGTTTGTTGGGTTATAAGTAATCCACTTGTTATTTGTACGATCGAATTTAACCAATCCTGTTTTAGTACCAATCCAAAGGTTATCGTTGTCGTCTGTTAAAAGAGAAAGTATTTTATTATCGGGCAAAGGGTAACTACTTGAATCGTAAGTGTAAAAATTAGTCCTGTCAAATTTAACCAATCCGTAGTATTCCGTACCTATCCATAAATTACCGGATTTGTCTTTTGTAAAGCAAGTACTTGTTAAAGATGGTAGAGAACTGTCTTTATAAAAAGTCCAGTTATTCCCATCGAAAAATGCTAAATCAGATTGTCCGCCAATCCAAAAACTGTGATCGCCGGTACGGTAAATGGGATTAGCATTATTACTTTTGATTGGAGAGTTTGAAATATTGAATGCCTGCCAATTGTTCCCGTCGAATTTAATTAATCCATCGCCTCGAGTTCCTATCCATACATTCTGTTCGTGATCAATTAACAATGACATCGACGACCCGCTCAAACCGGAGTTGGAAGTGTTGTAGGTTTTCCAATTACTGCCGTCAAATTTCACCGCGCCGTAATAAGTCCCAATCCATATATTATTCGAAGAATCAACAAATAGCCTTAAAATGTAATAACCCGGTATCCCGGAATTATTTTTATCATAAATTGTCCAATTGCTCCCATCGAATTTTATTAATCCATATTCAATATTTGTATTAATAGTATTACTAACTGCAAGCCATTTATTACCGGAGTTATCGATAACAACGTCAATAACTTTGTTGGAAGTAATTTGTGAATTATTAGTATTGTAAACAGTCCAATTTATACCATCGAACTTAATTAACCCTTTATCCGGTGTGGCTAACCATAAGTTATTCTGATTATCGATAGCAACCGAATAAACGAAATAACTCGGCAAACCGGAATTTTGTGGAGAATAAACCGTCCATGTATCTCCGTTAATTTTAACCAGCCCTCCCCATGTACCGACCCAAACGATGCCGTTTTTATCAATTGCAATAGAATAAACATGCTCGGAGGGAAGTGATGAATTCCAAGTATGGTAATCAGTGTGGTTAGAATCGTTAAAAACAGATAGTCCGCCGTCCTGGTAACCTACCCACAAATTACCGTGAGTATCGGGCATAATGGCATTTGGTGAATTCCCATCACCCGAATAAGAATCGGAGCTAATCAAATTCCACTTGTCTCCGGAAAATTTCAAAACCCCAAGATAATTTGTCCCAATCCACTTGTTTCCGAAAGCATCCGTTGTGATTACGGAAACTGCATTTGACGGCATGGGAGAATTAGAGCGATTATAAAATTTCATTGTTTCGTTACTTTTATCCAATCTAACCAAACCGCCCCATGTGCCGATCCATAGGTAATTATTATCATCAGCAAAAGCCGATACCTTGTTCCCATCGCTATAGATTGTCCATTTTGAAGTAGTCTGTGCCAAATTAACACTGACAAACACAAGAATACAAATGAAAAATTTAGCAACTTTCATTTTAATTATCTCCGTTAATCTTTTAATTTATTACTTAACCAAAATTATTTTTCTCGTATACATAAAATTTCCCGTAATCTAATGGGTTGTTGTGTAGAATTGTTAATTGTTTTGCAAAATACATACCGGAATAATTCTGTGCTTTATTCCGTTTTTTTAAGGTAAATAAGGAGAAACAGTAGCGGCAAAACGCAGCAATGTAGCGCAAAGCCGCAACACGTTTTGACTATTCCCGATAAAATATTTATTTTGTTTAATCCATGAAAAGATTTATCACAACATTTTTATTCCTTACTTCGCTTTTGTACGCTCAAGGGAGATTCGTAAAGTGGGAAAAGCTTCCCTTTAAAATTGCAGATAATCCTGAGATAATTTGCGGGCAATCTATAGATAATTTCTGGTTTCACGATAATAAAGGAAATTTGTTTCACAAGAGCGGTAATAAAGTAATTAAATTTAAATTTCCAAAAAAATATTCCCTTTCGCATTTCATATTTAAGAAAATAAATAAAGGTACATTTATTCTTGGATGCTTCGACATAAATTGGAATTCACATATTTTCTATTTTGAAAATGGGAAATGGGAAAAGGACTCACTGGTTATCAGAGACAAACCATTGAGTTCAATTATTGTTTTTAGGAAGGACTTGATTTATATTGTCGGCAATTGGGGGTTATTTTACAGGTTTAGCCAAGGCAGATGGGAAAAACTTGATACGCCTTTTAAAAACCATGTTTCAGGTAAAAAAGACGGAGAAGGGACAATTTGGATTGGAGTAAGAGGAGAGGGGATTTTTAGCTACGATGGGAAAAATTTTCATAAATATAAGATTCATGGTCCGCTTGCCCAAGATTTTACACCGGTAGTTATTTGCGACACATTATTCGGTTTTGGTTCTTCTCTTGACTTTTACGTACTCAATAAAAAAGGAAATTTCTTTGAATCTATTCATCATAAGCCGAGAGTTTCCTATTTTATTCCGGATAAATTCGGTTTCTATCGAATAAATTCGCTTTTCGTGGGCAAAAACATAAAATACACAATACCTCAAACTTTTATGCCGTATACCTTTTTTAAATTGGATGACGGCAGCATTTTAATTACCTCGAAAAACGGTAAAATTTTTTACGCAACAATTCTTAAAAATAATTTTTTTGATGATCTTTCCCTTATTTACAGAATTAATGGCAGTGAAATAGCACCGACTGCTCAAGCAGATTTCCTTTATATGGACAATGACATTTTGCCGGAAGTGTTTATTCTTCGCTCTTCATTACATGGTTTTTCTTCGATTTTTTTGAATAAGCCTAACTCTCCTTTCTACGATATTACGGAAAGAAGCGGATTAATTCTAAAAACCCGGCCTATAAATTTTATTTTTGGGGATATTAATGGTGATTTAAAAAATGATCTTGTACTGAACACCTTTAACAAAGGGAATAAATTGGTTATACTTCTGCAAAATGGTAATGGAATATTTACTAAACGGCAGGTAATTAAATCACCTGATAAATTTAACTCTCGTGGTTTTCGTAATTTGTGCCTACTCGATTTTAACCGTGACGGGTATCTGGATATCGGGATCACTTCTTATTACGGTTACGGTATTAAAAGTGGTGCGGAACTTTTTGCTTTGAATAAAAAATTTTACGGTATGGGAAAAATAAACACTACTTACGTAAATAAAACTCGCGGCTGGAACATCCAATTGATTTCGGCGGATTTCAATAGCGATGGATTAAACGACTTATTAATTGTTTCCCAATGGAGGAATTTACGCCTGCTGTTAAGAAGAAAAAACAACCCGGCCGAATTCAAAACCATTTACCTTACAAAAAATAAAAACGAAGCTTTCTTTGGGGCGGTAGCTTTCGATTACGACAACGACGGTGACCTCGATATTTTCTCGGCATCGGATAAGCAAACTATCTATCTGTTTAGGAATAACGGAAATGGAAATTTCGAAGAGGTGGCTGACAAGGTTGGATTTAGAAAAGTCAATAGAAAAAACTATTCGTATGAAATAAAACGATTTATGACCTACGGCGATTTTAATAACGACGGGTTTACAGATTTGTTCTTTTCTCTGAGTTCCCCTTTTTCACCGAGGAATTACTTGTTCATTAATGATTCCGCAAAAATGTTTTTGGAAAGTGCCGCAGAATTTGGAATACGCAAGCCCTATGTTAATGCCGCTGCAGTGGGGGACGTGGATGCCGACGGCGATCTGGATTTGCTGGCTTTTAATTCACGGCACAATTTTTTATGGATTAACAATAGGAACGATTCGAACTTTATAGAGATTATTCCTAAAGGGATTAAATCCAATTTAAACGGAATCGGAGCAAAAATTACTCTTTACAAATCGGGGCATTTGAATGAGAAATTTTATTTGAATGCATATACTCAATTGGGAAGCAATGATTTTAACCGTGGAGCGAAAAGGCAATTGCTTGCACATTTTGGGGTAAAACATGACGAATCGTACGATGTAAAAGTGGAGTTTTACGGCGGTGAAACAAAAATAATAAAAAACGTGAATGCCGGACAAATATTAGCAGTTCGTGAACTAAGCGAAATGGAATCTTGGATTTATCTTCTACCTGGAAATATTATTAGATTTTTGCTTCGTACGGAAAATCAAATTTATCTTCTCATAATTTTACTCTCTTTTTTACTGCTCGCTTATGGAGTAAAGAGTGGAATAAGAAAATATCACTGGAGTCTTTTAACTTCCATTTCAATTTTATTTATTAACCTATCAATTTTTTGGATACTGATTTTATTAGGTTCACAAAACGGCAGTTTTCTCATCAAATTTATAGTGCCGTTATTTTTTGTTTTTATCGGCGTTTTACTCCCTCATATTATTTTTTTCTCAATATTCAAAAGTGGAATTTCAAAAAAGGTAAAAGCGGAAATGGAAGAAGAGCTTCTAAAAAAAATGATTTTATTTACACATGGGAAATGGGCACAACGGAATATCAACGCATTAAAATTACTGCTCGAAAACCCTCCGGCAACGGAAGATAAATTTTCACAATTTTACAGTATGATAAACAAACGTGGGAAAACTTTTATCGACTTAACTGTTCCACTTATAAATCAAATTATCGTAATGCTTGAAGCACTGAATATTGAAAAAGAAAATCGTGGAACACTGAAGCAAGAAATAGAAATACTAATGTCGGAATTTGGGAAAACTATTGTTATAAATTCTTTTACGGTGAACGGTTTAAAAAACTTTGGAGTAAGATTTTCAATTATTAAGAAACTTTTAACCGAAATAAGAAATTCTATTTTTGTCAGTTCTTCCTGCGATCCGGAAGAAGTTGTAAAACAAATTGCATCTGAATTTGAAAATGAAATGATAAAAAATAATATCTTGTTTAAGAAATCTAAAAACTATGCAAACAAATTAAAAATATTAATAAAGAACTACGATTTAGCCGTTGTTATCGATAATTGTTTGCAGAACTCGATTCGCGCCGTTTCCGAAGTTGACAATCCGGTAATCCAAATTATTATCAGGAAGAAAAGTCCTATAATTATTATTGATATAACAGATAACGGATGCGGAATTACAAAAGAGTCGGAAGAAAAAATTTTTGAGGAGGGCTTTTCTAAATACAATAGTAGTGGAAAAGGACTTGTAATTTCAAAACGATTGGTTGAAAAATACAGCGGGAAAATTTTTGTAAAAGAAAGTTCCCCGAATGTTCAAACTGTAATTTCTATTGAATTATTGGAAGGAAGATAAAATGAAACCTTTGCTTTTAATTATTGACGACGATATTGAGTTTGCCAACGAACTTACATTTTTGTTGGAATCCGGATATGCAGCCTCGGTTGCGCATAACTCAAATGATGGATTAATTAAAATAAAAACTCAGCATCCCGATATCGTTTTGCTTGATTTAATGCTGGGCAGCGAAAATGGTCTTGAAGTTTTGAAAACAATTAAATCGATTGAGAGTGATTTACCTGTAATTATGATTACCGAATATGCATCGGTAGATACGGCTGTTGAAGCAATGAAACTCGGTGCTGAAAATTATATTTCAAAAACACCGAACCTTGACGAATTAAAAATTATTATCGAAAGGGCAATAATACAAAAACTTAATCGTTCCAAAGTAAAATTATTAGAAGAAGAACTCTACAAGCCTTATAGCCGGATTGTCGGTAAAAGCAAAGCTATTCAAGAAATAAAACAAATGATTGAACTTTTTGCTCAAAATAATAATACTGTATTAATTACGGGCGAAAGCGGAACGGGGAAAGAATTAGTTGCCCGTCAAATTCATAAATTAAGTAATAAGAAGAATGGATTATTTGTTGCGATAAATTGTGCGGCACTGCCCGAAACATTAATTGAAAGTGAATTATTCGGACACGAACAGGGAGCTTTTACGGGGGCAACTAAAAAGAAAATCGGTAAATTTGAATTGGCTTCGCCGGGAACGATTTTTTTAGATGAAATAGCTGAGTTAAAACTCGAAGCGCAGGTAAAGTTGATGCGGGTTCTTCAAGAAAAGGAATTTGAACGGGTTGGCGGAAATAAAACACTTAGGACGGATGCTCGAATAATTGCAGCGACAAACCGTGATTTGAAAAAGCTTGTTGAGGAAAAAAAATTTAGAGAAGATTTGTTCTATCGTTTGGATGTATTGCCTGTTTACATTCCGCCGCTCCGCGAAAGGAAAGAAGATATTCCCGAATTGCTCGATTACCTTATCCAACTTGTCAGTTATGAAATGAACATAAAACCTCCTGGTTATAGCAATGAAGTTAAAAAACTATTTTTGGAATATGACTGGCCGGGGAATATTAGAGAAATGATAAATTACATCACACGTGCAATTATCCTTGGAAAGGGCAGTAAAATAACACCGGATTTATTGAATTTCCCGGAATCATTTCAGATGGATAAATTAACGGTTGATTTCGAAAGTATCCCGTTAAAGTGGGTGGAATTAAACAGACTTCGTAGAAAAGTTGCTCAAGAGGCAATTAAAAAAGTGGAAGCGGAATTTGTGAATAGATTATTAAAAAAATTTGATGGTAATATAACTAAAGCAGCAGAGTTCGCCGCGGTTCACAGAACTAATCTACATAAAATAATTAAGCGAGCCGGATTAATATCAAAATAAAAGGGTTTTATTCCGGCATATTTTTTCAAACTTGTTCGTGAAGAAAAATTTACAAATTGAAACCGTAGCTTTTACTTGAAACGGAAACCATTGAAACGAGCAGCAGGATGACAGAACTTACTGCAAAAAATGGTTGGTTTATTTAAATTATACAGTGATGAGAATGTACATCAATTTGAACAACAACTAGTCAATTTTTAAAAAGATATAAAACCGGATATTTGTAATTATTAAATTTGAATTAAACAAACAAAAATGTTTACATAACATTTTAAAAATAAGGATATGAATTCTTGATAAAGTACTTTTTTTAATTAAAAATTGTCGTATATTTATTAATAAATAATATTGACAGCGTTGGGAAAGAAAGAATTCTTTAAATATTTAGACAAGCACAGTAATGAAAGAATTAGAATGAAAATTACTGTTAAAGATGGAAAAGTCGGTGATATCGTTGTTCAATATGAAACCTTAATTGAAGGAAAGTGGTACGCAATAGTTAGATATGATTGTGCTCATGGATTTTTTCATAGGGATGTTTTATTTCCAAATGGAGAAAAAGAAAAGCAAGTGATTGAATTTGATAATCTTGAAACAGCATTATCTTATGCGGAACAAGATTTAAAAGATAGATGGGAGTTTTATAGAAACAGATACATAAAAAGAATTGAGAAATGACTAATAAAGAAGTAGTAAATAGGAACATTGGATTATCTTTTGATTTTATGAAACAAATCATAAGTAATCCCGAAATACTTGAAAAGATAAACAATAAATCTACGATTGAATTTTTACAAAAGGATTATTCGGAAAGAGAAAAAATAAGACGGACAATCCCTGATAAGTTTATTAAAGTAAAAAGAAATTTCGAAATGATATAGTGTTGAAAAATTTTATCAACATCGCATAACAATAGTAAATAAGTGATGTTCGAATTTTCCACTGTATTCATAGTTGGTACGTTTAATGTGAAAGTTCACAATAGAGTTTAAGAGTGTTCCTTTTTAACGGAATCTATAGTAATTCTTTTCCCGCGGTGTGCTTACCTGGGCTAAAATCTAAATAAAAAATTTTGTGCCGTCACATTTTAATAATTTATAGCGACACAAATGAATTTAATTATTTAGATTAAAATCCTTGTGAAAGAGTAAATTGCCACAACCATTTTTTACCCGGTCTATTAAAAGGATGAACGTAATCTACTTCGGCAACGGCATAACCGAAAACATTGATTCTAAATGCAGCGCCAAAGCTCGAAACAGGTTTTCTAACTCCCCCTAAAAACGAAGGTGTCTGTCGATTAGTCCAAGCTACACCGGCATCGTAAAAAACGGCAAATACAATTGGGAAATATCCGTAATAGCCGCTTCCGATACCAAGAGCACCGAGAAGAGGGAAGCGAAGTTCAATATTTGCAACGGCAATTTTGCTTCCTAATAAGTTATCGTATGAAGAGCATCCGACATTTGGCAAACATTCGCTTGAACTATATGAAGCATTTGAATAGCCCCGTACTAATTCCGGATACCCTAAAAACATAGGCATTATTCTGGGGTCATCGGCATTTTTCCCGTACCTACCGGCTTGTAATATCCGTGTGGCAATAGTAAACGGCTTAATCGGCATAAAATATTGGCGATAATCTGCTAACAAATTAACCCAACTTAATGTGCCGGTCATTGGCGAAACTTCCAATCTAAAACGGGAGCCAAGTATAGGACCGGTTGCTCCCATATAACTGTTATCATAAACTAATGCAGCACTTAATGACGCAAGATTCAATGAAGGTAAATGCTGCAAATCGTTGGTTTTATTTATCAATATAGATCCATTAGTTAAAGAAACAGCTCTTGTTGTTACGGTATTTCTGAAAGATATGTTTTTATAGCCGGCAATGAATTCCATTCTTAAAACTTGGCTAAACGGATAAGTAAGAAGCCCGCTTATATTTCTCATTGTTTCTTTGAATGTATAATCTTGCTCAATATAAGCAGGCTGACTTTTTACATTTTCGTAGCCTGTAAAAAATCCTCGGGTAATGTAAGGTACTTGCTGTATAACAACACCCCAACCCCTTCTATGTGCATTATTCATATATCCGACTAATCCTGAAATGTCTGTAATGTCATTGCCAATCTGAACTTGAAGTGCCGTAGATAAATTATGATTACCAAGCATATCGCTCCAGAGTAATTCTATACCCCCGCCTAAATAAGTCCCAAATCTGTCGATGCCGGCTGCAGCAGAGGGTTGACCTATACCTACAAGCGATAATGAAGGATGATAATTTGTGATTGTATCCGGGGTTGCGTTAGATAATCCAATATTCGGGTTTTCCAAATTAGATAAAAATAAATTTCCAATTCTGTCAATAGGAGGTAAATGACCGGGGTTATAAGTTGTTAGTTCGGGCAAGATTTTTCCCCCTTTTAATATTTTTGTCGAGTCAATTGTATAAATACTATAATGCCCTTTATTAAAAACACTGAAAACTAATTTGTTATTTTTTCGTGCAGTAGAAATAGCCGGACTTAGATGAGTAATTCCGGTAACGCCGCCGTAAAGGTTTGTTATCTGTTGAATCCGGTTGTTTTTAAGATTTAGTCTGTAAATATTTGATATACCATTTTGATTTGATATGAAGTAAATACTGTTCCCGTCGGATGACCATTGTGGATTTATATTTTTCCCATCGGAAAAGCAGTTTAATTTTTTTAATTCATTTGTAAAAGGGTTAAGTTCAGCCAGTTCAAGATTCCCGATGTTTATATCGGAAATTTGAGTAGTAAAACGGTCGGTTGAAAAAACTATTGTTTTGCCGTTAGGCGACCAATCGGGCTGAAGTTCTGCAAAAGGGTCATTGGTCAATTGGTTTAATTTTTCATCCTTCAAATCGTAAAGAAATAGATTCGAGAAGCCGCCTGCTAAAGCTGAAAACACAATATATCTTCCGTTTGGTGACCAAGCCGGTGTAAATATTTGTGCAAGTTTTGTAAAACGAATTGTTCGTTCAATCTTTCCATTTTTAATATTAAGTATTATTAATGTCGGTCTTCCATCGGCTGCGCCGGAAAACATAAACTTTTTACTATCGGGCGACCACGTGCCTGTAGAATTGATATACTCTATATTTTGTAAGTGGGTATTAAATTCCTTTTTAAAAATATTTTTCTCTATTTTGCCGCTTATGGCGTCTGCAAGGAATAAGTCAACCGAAAACATATCGCGTGATGAAAAAAACATTAATTTTTTGCCGTCGGGACTGAGAGCAGGGGAAACATTAATAGATTTAGCACCTTTGCCGCCGGAAATAAGTTTTTTCCCGTAATCTTTTGGCTGCGAAGTTATTTTAAGAAGCGGATCATATTCGGCATGAATGGCAGTATGCCATTGCTTAGAAAGAGAATCGGGGCTGATATGCAGTACACTATCAATAGCTAA
>CAZXJG010000048.1:0-19561 GCA_964640985.1 uncultured Melioribacteraceae bacterium
AAATATATTATTTATTCATCAATGAATAAAGAAAGCTATTTTAACGGCAGCAAAACAAAATTATGGGAAAAAATATTTATTGGAATGAAATCTTTAATGCCGGGCAAATCGGAAAAGAAGAAACGCAAATAAATATTTTTTCTTGATTTAATTAGAATAAAAATTCAAACTGATAATTAGAATTAAAATCTTTCCTTTTATTTGGTTACATTTTGGATGTACCGAATAACCTTCAATTATTAAATTAAATTTATTTTACCGTGTGTATAATTTTTTACCTTGTTCATTAAAAACATTTTTTGTAAAATTACTTCAGTTTTTAGAGTAGGGTATTTTTTTTGACAAAAGCACAATCTTTTTTTAACTTAGTTAAATTAATTTTAATATATAATAAATATTATCCTTACAAACACACATGAATAACAAATTTTTCTTTCGATATGTAGCTTTGGCTATAGTATCCCTTACCTTAATCGGTTGTTCCAATAATAATTTAAAAAAAAAAGGAAAAGTAGTTGCAAGTGTAAATAACCATAAAATTTATTTAAGTAATTTTGGAAAACGTCTAAAAGGCTATTTATTAACTAATGGAATGAAAGACAATATTCAACTTCGGGAGAGTGTTTTATATAATCTGATAAATGAAATTGTTGTTTATTATTATGATAACAACAAAAAAATTTTTAATAATCCTCAATATCAAAAGAAATTAATTTGGGGTAAAAGGGGAATTCTTTTATCATATTTTAAAGATCGAGAAATTTTTGCAAAAATAAAAGTAACGGATCAAGAAATTCGTCAGGCCTTTGTTAGAGTTAATCAAAAATTAGCGGCTAAACATTTATATGCAAAAACTAAAAAAGAGGCTGATAATTTATATCAATTACTGAAAATGGGTGCGAATTGGGATTCTTTAGCAAAACAAACATTTACAGATTCTACATTGCGAAAAAACGGTGGTTACCTGGGGTATTTCACTTGGGGCGATATGGATCCGGCATTTGAAGATACTGCTTATAATATGAAAATAGGCGAAATATCCAGACCCGTAAAAACCGCAGAAGGTTATAGTATTATTAAATTGGTTGATAGAAAAAGCGATCCGCTGTTAACTGAGCACGATTTTTTAATTAAAAGAGCTAATATTATAAGAACACTTAAAATGATGAAAAAAAGACCGGCGGAAGAAAAATATATAAATAAAATTTTTGATAAGAATAAACTAAAATTTTATGATGATAATTTGAGAATATTACTTAATGTTGTAACTTCAATTAATTCTAAAAAGATTGAACAAAATTTTAGCTTAAATAAAGTTTGTGCTGTCTATGGCGATAAGAAATTTACTGATCAACAGATATTTCGGAGAATAGAAATGATACCGTCTTTTCCTTGGAAAAAGATTACGTCTATCGGAGATCTTAAAGCCGCAATTGAAGGTTTTTTAATTCAAGATAAATTATATCAAATAGCTTTGGAGAAAGGATATAATAAAGTTCAAGCTGTTAAAAAAGCTTATCAAGATTTTGTGATGAATACTTTTTTACAATATAAAATGAATGAGATTGCTTATAATACTGTAATTCCCGATTCTGTTTTAAAGGCATATTATAAAACGAATATCGACCAATTTTCTGGCCCTAGAAAAATGAACGTTCAAGAGATAATTGTTAAAAATAAAAAACTGGCTTATAAAATAATTTCTTTAATTAATAAAGGGAAAAATTTTGGCTTGCTTGCTGAAAAATATTCTCTAAGAAAATGGTCTGCTCAAAACAAAGGCATTATTGGATTATCCCCTTTTTCTAAATTTGGAAATCTGAAAAATATATTTTGGAAAGCTAAAATAAATAAAATTATCGGTCCAATAAAAATTGAAAATTATTTGGGGATCTTTAAAGTATTGAAGAAAATAAAAAGAAAACCAATTGATTTTGGAAATATAAAATCTATAGTTTTAAAACGTGCACAGAAAGATCGTAAAACAAAATCGGTAATAGAATATTTGGTAAAAAAAAGGAAACATTTACCAATAAAAATTAATCTTAAATTACTTGCATCTTATAAAGTGATATATTAACGTAATTATATAATATTTGCTTAATGATTATTATAAACATACATGAATTTTATTTTCGAGTAGTAGGAGAATTATATGAAGAACAGATTTTTACTATTTATAACCATTTTATTATCTATTGCAAACTTAACTTTTGGTGGTACTACAGGTAAACTGACAGGTAAAATAATAGATAAAAGTACTGGTAAGCCACTTCCATTTGTAAATATTTTGATTGAAGGCACTATGTTAGGCGCCGCTACCGACCTTAATGGAAATTATGTAATACTTAATATTCCACCGGGAAAATACAAAGTTAAAGCACGCTATATTGGATACCGGACAGTAGTTGTAGAAAATGTAATTATTTCTATTGATTTAACCACACGACAGAATTTTCAACTTTCCCCGGAAACAATAAAATTAAAAGAAATAGTGGTCAATGGTTCTAAAGAGCTTATTCGGAAAGACGTTACAGCTACTGAAGCTAGAGTAACCGCCAGTGAAATTGCAAGATTACCTGTTGCAAGCTTAGCAGGCGTTATTCAATTGCAAGCAGGTGTTACCACAGGCGCAGGTGGCGAATTTCATATAAGAGGTGGACGATCTTCAGAAATTTCTTATTGGGTTAATGGTATTTCTATTACCGATGCTTACGATCACAGTAATGGAATTGAAATCGATAATAATAGTGTACAAGAGTTGCAAGTTATAAGTGGAACATTCAACGCTGAATATGGTCAAGCAATGTCTGGTATTATCAATACAGTTACAAAAGAGGGGGGCCAATCTTATAAAAGTTTTATGCAAATTTATTCTGGCGGACATCTTAGTAATTTTACACGTATCTTTCCGCATATTAATCATTTTAATCCAATACAAAATTATAATTTTGAAGCAAATGTTGGCGGACCCATTCCATTTACCAACAAAAAAGCAACATTCTTTATGGATGGCAGGCAAGAGTATAGAGACGGTTGGCTTTTTGGTTTTAACAAATATACAACAACCGGTAAAAAAGCCGATGGGAAAGCTGTGGGTATGAATTGGAGTAGAACTTGGCTTGGACAGTTAAACTTGAGTTATTGGGCTTCCAAATATTTTAAATTTAATCTTGAAGGACTTTTTTCAAAACGGAACTATCAAGATTATAACCATTTTTTTGCTTGGGAACCTTACGGTAGACCTTATAAGTTTTCTACAAGTCACAACACAACTTTTACGATGACAAACACTTTTTCATCATCCGCTTTTTTTACTTTGCGGGGGTCTTGGTTTAAACATAAGTACCAATCTTATTTGTATAAAAATCCTTATGACTCACGTTATTTGGCGCCGGATTCGCTTTATACAATGTCTTATGCTTTTACAACAAAAGGTACTGACTTGAACAGGTTTTTTAGATCGACAGACACATATACCGTTAAATTTGATTTTACAAGTCAAATTTCACAGCATCATCTGATAAAAGTTGGCTCTCAAATAAGAAAATACGAATTAAACATTGATGGTTATACCCTTGTGCCAAAGAGAAATTCATCGGGAAGTCCTATTGTACCTTTTGTTCCATCTATTCCAGGACCAACTGAATTGAATAGAGAACTTTATATGGTTAAACCACTTGAAATGGATGCTTATGTTGAGGATAAAATTGAATATAAGGATGTTATTATAAACGTTGGCGTTAGATTAGATTATTTTGATGCCAATAGTCACACTTTAGTCGATTCACGAGACCCGAATATATATATACCGCTTCGGCCCGGTTTAGATTCACTTTCAATAAAACAGCGCGAGCCTTATTTTTATAAAAAAACTAAACCTAAGTGGCAAGTTAGCCCACGTTTAGGTGTTGCTTACCCAATTTCTGCCGAAGGAGTTGTACGTTTTTCGTACGGATATTTTTTACAAATCCCTTCATTTAGATATTTATATGATCATGGAACTTATAAGGTTCCTACATCCGGAACACCTGGTGTAGTTTATGGTAATCCCGATTTAAATGCACAAAAAACCATTATGTATGAAATAGGATTTAAACAAGGGTTTTTTAATAATTATACAATGGATGTAACTGCTTATTACAGAGATATTAGAAATTGGATAACAGCAGGAACTATAATTGAAACCATGAACGGCGTTCCATATTCAAGATATGTAAACAAAGATTATGCGAATGTAAAAGGCATAACATTTAATTTTAAAAAAAGATTTAGTAAGCATTGGTCTTTTAGTTTAAATTATACTTACCAAGATGCTGAGGGAACAAACTCAAGACCCGATGATGCCTTTAATGCTCAAAGAAGTGATCATGAGCCATCTTTATTTTTAATTCCATTAGACTGGGATCAACGTCACTTAGTTAATTTAAACTTTTACGTTGGCGGTGCTTCTTGGGGTGCTAGTTTAATTGCACGATATGGGACTGGACTTCCTTATACTCCGTCGTTAACTGCCAATGTTTCGGAAAGAGGTATAACTTCCGGATTCACTAGAAATAGCAGAAGGCGACCTTCTCAATTTTCTATGGATCTTCGACTCAGTAAGTCTTTTAAAGTTTTTAATTTTAATATAACTACATTTTTAAGAATATTTAATTTGTTGGATAATCATGTTGTAGTTAATGTTTTTTCCGATACCGGAAGTCCTGATTATACAACAGTTGGCAAAAATGTGGGTTACGATCCCAACAGACCAAATACAGTTGAAGAATATTTGATTAGTCCTTGGAATTACGGAGAGCCGAGGAGAGTTCAGTTTGGTTTTGAGTTTTCATTATAAAATTGAAATTTATTACCAGGAGGTTAAATAAATGAATCGTTTTTTATCTGTAAAATTTTTATTGATTTTGTTTTTTATACTATTCGCGCAATTGCAAGCTCAAGAATATCACTACCCTTACTATGTGCACCATGCTCAATACGTCCCAGGTAAAGAGCGTGGTAATTCCAGTATTCGAGCAAATGCTCAAATGGAAGGTAACCAGGTTAGAGCTACGATTTTTAATTTTTGTTTAAGCGGAAGAACGAGCGGGAACTTTCCTATAAATGTTGAAACTCCTTTTGAATGGCCTAAAAATACCGGTGAAGTATATTTGGCAATGTTAACTTTAATGGATGGAGCTGAGGTTGTTGATTCAACTGGAAAGACACAACACATAATTGATGTACCTGATTTTCGAACTTCTCCTGAAGGGAAAAGTTGGAATATTGAACCTGTGCCCGGTTATTATAATAAAAATAGACCCGAACGTTCAATTGCTAATAGTGTTGATCCTTCAACTTGGCCTAAATTTTGGCCTGATAGGCTGAATGATAAAATTGACCCAGGATGGCCAGGTGCTTGGAATGGTTACTTCGGTAGAAATGTTTTTAATGCAGATCAAGAAATGTTTTATAGGGCTTCTGATGATAAGTATACCAGATATGAAAATTATTTCCCGGATTCTACAGATCTCAGTAGAAGAGGAGCCGGTTTAATTTATGACGTTCGAGTCCTATCATGGTCTCAAGTTTTAGTACAAAACGTTGTATATTTTTTACACAAAATAAAAAATGACGGTACTAAAGATTTGAAAAAAGTAGGGGTAACTTTGTGGTTCGCCGACTTTGTTGGAGGTGATAGGTACGCTCAAGCTAATTTAGCGCAGTTTAATTTGTTAGATAATATTTTGTGGTCGAGGGTTAGTACACCAAATGCTACTTTTAAAAATGGTGATCCCGTTGGTACTGTGGCTGTTACTTTCTTGGAAACTCCAGGGAATGCAACTGATCGTATCGATAACGACGGAGATGGAGAAAAAAATAGTCCTATTGTAACACAAGATATGCTTGTGGGGGAAATTCCAGGTAATGGTAAGGATGATAACGGTAACGGATTAATAGATGAAAATAAAAGAGATATTGCTTTCGGCACCCAAAAAGGTTTCGGTTTTGCCGATGGTATTGATAACAACGGTAATGGTGAAGATGGTTCGCCGGTAGTAACTCAAGCAATGATTGATCTGGCTGCCCAAAATAAATGGCATATATGGCCCCCGCTGGATAAAAAACAGCAAGGACAGATTTGGCTTATAGATGTAACGCAGAAAGATCTTGGTGAAGCTTTTAAAGACAATATTGATGAAAACGGAAACGGAGAACTTGGCAGTCCCACTGTAACACAAGCTATGATTGATATTGCCGCTAAAGATTCTTTTCATCGTTATTTTGTCCCTCCGGACACTTCTGTCGATCATGCACCTTATCCTTTATATAAAGCTCATCATCAAATAATTCTTTATAATTTAACACAAAAAGATCTTGGCAAAAAATATGCCGATGGGAAGGACAACAATTATAACTTGGCTGTTGACGAAAATATGGATGAGGGTATTGATGAAATGATAGATGAAAGGCGTGATGACGGAATTGATAATGACCATGATTGGAATCCCTTGACAGATGATGTAGGGTTAGATGGAATTCCAAATACCGGCGATTATGGTGAAGGTGACGGGAAACCTACTTCCGGTGCTTTCACAGGATTACCCGGTGAGCCCGATATTGATGTTACCGATGTATCTGAAACAGATAATATTGGCATTACAAATGCTCAAAAAATTGTTGCCGGTTCTTTAAATATAAATAGTGATGCTAAAATGTGGTTCGATTTTATGATACCCGGCAAATTCTTTAACCCGTTTCCTATAATCATTGGAGATTATGATTTGTTTGTCTCATCAAGCTTTTTCCCGCTCAGATCCGGCCAGTCGGAGCCTATTTCGGTTGCTGTTATTTTAGCAAATGCACCTTTACCCGATCCTGGCGGTAAGTTAAAGCAAGCGGCAATTTTACGCGAGCGCCTTAGGGCACAGGAAACATATAATAACGATTATCAATTTTCTAATGCTCCTTATATTCCCACACTTACGGCAATTCCGGGTAATAATAAGGTTACCCTTTATTGGAACAAAATAGCTGAAACCTCTTTCAATAGATACTTGTCTAGAATTGGCGCTGACGGACACGATTTTGAAGGTTATAAAATATATCGTGCTTCAGACCCTGCGTTTTTAGATGTACTAAAAATTACGAATGGTTTTGGAATAAAACAATTCAAAACAGCTCTTGCTACTTTCGACTTAAAGGACGGTATCAAAGGTTTTGACCCGATAGGTATTAATGGAATTCATTACTATTTGGGAGATGACTCAGGATTGAGACATACGTTTATTGATACTACTGTACATAATGGATTCAAATATTATTATGCAGTTGTTTCATACAATAGAGGTTATCCTGAAGGTGGAATAATACCGGCCGAAAGCCCGATGAGGATTTCTTTGCAAGCAAATGGAAGTGTAAAGTTAGGCAAAAATGTTGTTGTAGTTACACCAGAAGCACCTGCAGCCGGATATGTTCCTCCTTCATTAGGGAAAATTTCTTTGGTTAAAGGTTCTACTTCCGGTAAAATAAATTATAATATATTCGACATAAATAAAATTAAAAATAATCATGTTTATTATATTACTTTTCAGGATACTTTGAAAAAAGCAAAAACTTCTAACGCTCCCGATACACTCACAACAAAAAATTATACTTTAATAGATTCGACCGATAATGTGATTCTTGTTGATAGAAGCGCAAATTTTGGACCTGAATATCAGCAGCCGATTATTGATGGATTTAAATTAAGATTTGACAATGTAGAGCGAGTTTCATTGAACCGGAAGAAATCATCTTGGACCAGCAATAAAATACCACCTTTTGTGTTTGAAAGATTTGTTTATGGACAAATTTCCGGTGAGCAACGTCCTGATGATTACAATATTATTTTTGGAAACATTGGAGAAGGTAAATCCACAGCGTTAACATTAAAAACATTATTCGGTACAAATAAACTACCTGCAGAAGATGTGAATTTTAAAGTATATAATAAAAGCGCTGGTAAATTTATTAAATTTGGCTTCTTGGAAGTTGATACTACAGGGGGTAAAGGGAAATTGACCGCCAAAGGAGCGTTGAAAGATAGAATTATTTTTCTTGAACCAAATGCTAATGATAGTTTAGTATTTACCTGGTGGTTCTATTTAGCATCAGATACTACAGGAGGTTACCGTTTCCCTCAAGCCGGGGATACTGCCCATATTATATTAAACAAACCGTTTTTATCATCAGATATATTTAGATTTGTTTCTAAAGCAGGGTTCATTGATGTTCGAAAAGCAAAAGTTGACCTTAATAATATAAAAGTAGTTCCCAATCCCTATGCAGCCGCAGCCTTGTGGGAACCTAAAAACCCTTATAGTAGTGGACGAGGACCCAGGGAGCTGCACTTTACTCATTTACCGGCAAAAGCTATTATACGGATTTTTACTATCAATGGTGAACTGGTTAAAACTATTTATCACAATTCACAATTTAACGACGGTACAGAAATTTGGAATATGCTTTCGCGTGATAATTTAGCAATTTCGTATGGTGTATATGTTTATCAAGTTGAAGCACCGGGTATTGGTAGTAAAATAGGAAAGTTTGCTGTAATAAAATAACTATATAGTCGACGTAAAATAATTAAGGAGTATAAAGTGTTTAAGAGAAATTTAAAGTTGTTAACTTTAATAATAAGTCTATTATTAAATGTAACAATCGTTGGACAAGTTACTAAAACAGGTACAACAGCAGCAAAATTTCTAAGTATTGGCATAGGACCGCGTGCAATTGCAATGGGAAGCGCTTTTACGTCTGTAGCCAACGATGCTTCTGCAATGTATTGGAACCCTGCCGGGATTGCTCAAATTAAAAAGTATCAAGCTATTTTTTCTTATAATAAAATGTTTGCCGGAATTAGTCTTAATTATTTCGGCGTTGTTATTCCTGCCGGGAATATCGGTGTTTTTGGAATTAACGTTACGGCATTGAATGTTGGGCAGATGGAAATTACAACAGAGCTGCAGCCGGATGGAACCGGTCAAAAATTTTCTGCCAATAGTTACGCTTTTGGACTAACCTATGCACGTCATGTTACAGAAATGTTTATTGTGGGAGTTAATGCAAAATATATTCAAGAAAATATTTCCAACTCAAACGCTTCAGGATTCGCTTTCGATATCGGTACAATTTTTATCACTCCTTTTTATGGTGTGCGCTTTTCAAGCAGTATATCTAATTATGGGACAAAAATGCATATGACGGGAAGGGATATGCTTGTGCAACATGGTTTAGACCCACAACGACATGGAAGCAATTCATCATTAAATGCTTATATTGCAACAGGTCGTTTCGAATTACCGTTAAGACTACAAGTCGGTTTGTCGCGCGACTTTCATTTTATGAAGAATCAACGTTTTACACTTGCAGTTGATGCTAATTACCCAAATGATAATTCACAATGGCTTAATGTTGGCGGAGAATTATCCTTATTCAATGACTTAATATCAATTAGGGGAGGTTATAAAACTTTATTTTTGAAAAATAGTAAAGAAGGGTTAACATTTGGTTTCGGAATAAAATATAGCGAGTTCCGTTATCTTAATTTTGAATTTGATTATGCATATCAAAAACTAAAATATCTGAATAATATACAGAGCATAGGAATATTATTAAATTTTTGAAAGATTAATAAATATTATTATATTATTTTAATTTATAATCAAATAATAACATATTTACCAACAAACAAAAGGAGTACTCTATGAAAAAAATAATCACTACATTAATTGTATTTTTTATTGCAATGGGTATGTTGTATGCCCAAAGCGATTCGGTTAATGTTACCTTTCAAGTAAACATGAAAATACAGATACTCAAGGGTAACTTTAATCCAGCTACCGATGTTGTGCGAGATGCCGGAGCATTTCAAGGATGGAAACCTGGACTTGCACCGGATATGGTAGATGCAAACGGCGATAGTATCTATGCGATAACTTATAAGGTTCAGTCTAATAAAAAGTATGGATACAAATATCTAATCGGCACAGCTTGGGGTAATAATGAAGCAAACGATAGAAGTGTAACGGTTGGAGCTAAAGATACTGTTTTGGCACCAGTCTATTTTAATAACGATTCTGTTTATGTGAAACCTACAAATTTTGCAAACGTTACTTTTAAAGTAAATATGAGTGTTCTGCAAAAAGAAGGGCTTTTTAATCCTGATTCGCAAAATGTTTATATTGCCGGTACCATCAACGGTTGGTCAGCTACTGCCGATACAATGAAAAACACCGGTAATTATATTTATGCTACTACTTTAGACAGTTTACCCTCCGGTACGGTAGAAGAATTTAAATTCATTTATGGAACTATTTGGGAAAGCATAGACAACAGGAAGTATACCGTACCTGACACTAATAGCGTTTATGGGCCATATTTTTTCAATAATGATAGTGTTGTAAGCATTATTACAAACGGCAACATTACTTTTTCAATTAATATGAGAGTACTGGATCAGGTAGGAATTTTCGATCCTTCTAAAGATTCATTACAATTAAGAGGCAATTTTAATGGATGGAATGCTTCAGATCCAGCTCGTTCAAAAATGAGTCAAAATCCAACCAATCCAGATCAATTTGCAGTAAATATTCCTTTCCAAAACACTGCTGTGGGAGAGCAAGAACTTTATAAATACTATGCCGTGATTGATACTTCTACAGATCATTTGTGGGTAGATACTTGGGAACGACCTACCAGTACCGGCGGCGGCAATCGTGCTGTTGCTTTTGGAGGTAAGTCTGATCAGGTTGTTAATACCACTTACTACGATGATGTATTGCCGGGACAAATTGTTCCTACGGGCAAAAGCCTTTCAATTACTTTTAGTGTTGATATGAGACCGGCAATGAATAAAGATTCTCTCGCAATTCCATTTAATCCTAAAACCGATACATTGTATTGGGTAAGTGGAGAACCTGCTTTTGCCAGGACCCAAGGTGTAAATCCAATTGTTAATACAAAATTAAAAATATTTAAATTACAAGATACCAATGGAGATAGCATATACACTGGGAAATATACTATAAACGGTCCCACTTTTAATGCTTTTGAATATATCTATGGCTTTGTAAGTGCATCTGACGGTAGTTTTATAAATGAACTAACCGGCTATGGTAATTTTGCATATAGAGTTAGATATATCGCAATGACGGGAGCAAATGCTTTTGTTCAACCTTATAGTGCACCACTAGATCGCTGGACAATTAAAGGTGATAGATCTGATCAATGGGAACAAAATCCATTAACGACAGATGTTAAAGATGTTAATATGGTCGTTAATTCTTATAAACTTAGTCAAAATTATCCCAATCCTTTTAACCCGACTACTATAATTAACTTTAGTATTCCGCAAAACGGTTTGGTTACTTTACAAGTATACAATATACTTGGGCAAAAGGTAGTTACGTTAATTAACAAAACAATGAATGCGGGGGCTTATAAAGTAAGATTCAATGCGTCAAACTTAAGCTCAGGTGTTTACCTTTACAGATTAAGTGTGAATGGTTTTACCGCAACTAGAAAAATGATGCTTTTGAAATAAAAAGTATTTTGGATGTTGAAACCGGACTGTGTAAGTCCGGTTTTTTTATAATCATTAAGCAATAGAAACATCTTCGCAAAGGTAAACATCTTGTATTGCATTAAGAAGTTTTATTCCCTCGTTCATTGGTCTTTGAAAGGCTTTTCGTCCGGAAATTAATCCCATACCGCCGGCTCGCTTGTTAATTACAGCAGTTCTTACCGCTTGTGCAAAATCATTTTCACCGGAAGCCCCGCCGCTATTAATTAATCCGGCTTTTCCCATATAACTATTTATTACTTGGTAACGGGTAAGATCAATCGGATGGTCGGTAGTTAATTCTTCATAAACTTTTTTATTGGTTTTCCCGAAATTAATTGCTAAAAACCCGCCGTTATTTTCCGGTTGTTTTTGTTTTACTATATCCGCTTCAATTGTAACGCCAAGGTGATTTGCTTGTCCGGTTAAATCTGCAGACAGATGATAATCTTTATCTTTTTTAAATGCCGGGTTACGAAGATAACACCATAGAATTGTTGCCATTCCAAGTTCATGTGCATATTGAAAAGCTTCGCTAACTTCAATAATTTGGCGGTTACTTTCTTCCGAGCCGAAATAAATGGTAGCACCTACTGCGGCTGCACCCATATCATAAGCTTGTTCAACACTTGCAAACATTATTTGATCATATTTATTCGGATAAGTCAAAAGTTCGTTATGGTTTATTTTTAAAATGAAAGGGATTTTATGTGCATATTTTCTAGAAACCATACCAAGAACGCCCAATGTAGAGGCAACGGCATTACAGCCGCCGTTAATTGCTAATTTTACAATATTTTCCGGATCAAAATAATCGGGATTCGGCGAAAAGGAAGCGCCTGCAGTATGTTCTATTCCTTGATCTACCGGTAAAATTGATAAGTAACCTGTTCCTGCTAATCTGCCTGAATAATATATCCACTGTAAGTTTTTAAGTACGTTAATGTTTCTATCAGAATGATAGAATACGCGGTCAACAAAATCGGGACCGGGCAAAGTTAATTTTTCTTTTGGAAAAATTGCTTTATGGTTTAAAAGATTATCGGCATCTGCGCCTAAGTATTCTTTAATTTTGTCAATCATATTTATTATCCTCCGTTTGAGATTGTTATGCAGTTTTGATGTTTTTTAATTATTAAATTTACTTGAAAATCTTATTACTTAAAAGGAATTTAAAAACATTACGCTGATGAACAAATATCATTAATTTTTTTTATTGCTTTTTTATATAAATTATTTTATTTCTTTAATAAACCATCTTGTTACAGCTTTTACGGTTTGTTCAATAAATGCTTCATCATGTAAAAATTAGAAATTTTTTGATAAAACTCTAATGCTTGATACAAATCGAGGGTGTTGTTAATAATGCCTTGACTAACGACAAAATTCCACAAAACGACTCGAGATAAAATAAAAGCAAACATAACTTCGCTAAGTTTTAATCCTTCTATAGCTCTGTCTTTTCCTAATTTCATAAAATGAGCTGCCTGATCATGAAAGGTTGGATCGTCGTGCAGTAGTATATTTCCAAGTCGTTGATAATCATCAAATGCTCTTTTATGTAAAATTTTATCGTCTATGTTTTTATAGCCTTTAGTTGCAGGATTATTTTTCACCTCTTCAATCCATTTTGAAGTTAATTGTTCAGCATGACTTTCAATAAGACGAATGAATTTTTGATATAACATTACAACTCCTATTTATTTAATACAAAATAAGTTTTTAGCTCTGTCTGCTTTTGCGAAAGATTGTCGTTTACAATGAACAATAATTTATATTTTCCCGCTTTGAAAGTAGAATCCAAATCTGCAGTTGCCTTAACAAGAATACCGGTTAAAATACTATTTTTTTCTTTTTTAATTAGACCACTATCAACATTATTTAATATGTAACCTTTAGAAGAATATAAATTAATTGAGTATGAAAGATTTGCAAAGTATTTTCCGGCATTTTCCTCTTGAACAAATCCTCTTACCTGTACAGATGCATTTAACTTGTAGCCGTTGCCCGTTTTAGAAACATTAACTTTAGGATTAAAAAGTTCAAATGTTTTTTGTTTTTTAGAACAACCGCTAAAAATTATACTTAAAAAAAGAAATAATACAAATACTTTTTTCATTTGATTTTGAAATCTTTCATAAATTCAACTAAGTCTTCAACTCCCTTTGGTGGGAAAGCGTTATAAATTGATGCCCGTAAACCACCCACTGAACGATGTCCTTTCAAACCGGAAAATCCTTTTTCTTGAGCCTCATTAATAAATTTTTTCTCTAATTCTTCATTTTGCATTCGAAAAGTTACATTCATAAGTGAACGATCTTCTTTGTTTGTTACAGTGCCTTTAAAATAGCCATCGCTCTGGTCAATAAAATTATATAATAAATTTGCTTTGGCTAAATTGCGTTCGTAAATTTTATCTAAACCGCCCATATTTAATAACCACTTATATACCAGTCCAATTATATAAATTGAATATGCCGGTGGTGTATTGTATAACGAATCTTTTGCAGCATGTGTGTTATAATTTAAATATGTATGCAGGGAATCATCAGAGCGTTCTAGCAAATCTTTACGAATAATTACTAAAGTACAACCGGCAGGTCCCATATTTTTTTGTGCTCCGGCATAAATTACGCCATATTTATTTACATCTATTTTTTTATGTAGAATATCGGAGGAAGCATCACATATTAATGGAATATTTCCAACTTCCGGTTCGGTTTTAAATTCAGTTCCAACAATTGTATTGTTTGATGTAAAATGAACATAGGAAGTTTCCCCGTCAAATTTCATTTCATCAGACTTTGGAAGACGTGTAAAATTTTCATTTTCAGTAGATGCGGAAATATTTACTTGCCCAACTCTTTCGGCTTCTTTAACGGCTTTTTTAGCCCAGGCTCCTGTTATTATATAATCGGCTTTATTTTTCGGAGGCATCAAATTTAACGGAATCATTGAAAATTGGAGTGTTGCACCTCCCTGTAAAAATAATATTGAATAGTTATCATTAATATCTAGTAAACTTCTTAAATCGCTTTCTGCATTTTTGATTATATCGTTAAATGTTTTTGATCTATGACTCATTTCCATTACAGACATACCGGTTCCTTTGTAAGAAAGCATGTTTTCTTTAGCTTCCAATAATACTTCTTCGGGTAAAATTGCTGGTCCGGCACTAAAATTATAAATTCTCTTTTCCATTGTTTACCTCTTAATTCATTGTTTTTCAAAATAGATAATTAGATTATATGAACCAATATACCATCCCTTAGCTTGGGTTCAAACCAAGTTGATTTTGGAGGCATCACCTCATTGGCATCGGAAATTTTCATTAAATCATCAACAGTAACAGGGCACATAGAAAAAGCAATTTTTTCTTTACCGCTATCTATTAATTTTTCCAATTCATCAGTGCCTTTTATTCCACCGACAAAATCAATTCTTGTATCGGTTCTCGGGTCTTCAATTCCTAAAATAGGGTTTAGTAAATAATTTTGAAGAATACTAACATCGAGGTTTTCACCTAAGCTTGTTTCAGAAAGTCTTACATTCCCGTTTGGTTTTAATAGATACCATTTCCCATTTAAATACATTGCAATATTTCCGCGTTCAATAGGATTGGGATTATCGGTTCTTTCCACGTAAAAATTTTCATTAATCTTTTCGAGGAACATTTTTTCGGTGTTGCCGTTAAGGTTGGAAACCACCCTGTTATAGGGCATTATTTTTAATTGTTCGGCAGGAAAAAGTACAGCGAGGAAAAAATTATATTCTTCTTCACCGGTTTGATTAACGGAACTTTCCCTCAACACTTTTTGAGCCCGTGCGGCGCTGGCAATTCTGTGATGTCCATCCGCTATATAAAGTTTTTTAACTTTACCAATTTCGAACTCAATTATATCGTTATAATCTTCCGGTATTGCCCAAACAGTGTGGCGAATGCCGTCGGAGGAAGTAAAATCGTAAAGCGGAGCATTATTTTCCATTGTTTCATTAACTGCAGAATTTATTTCCTCGATACCGCGGTAAGTTAAAAATACAGAGCCTGTTTGCGCACTTGTTGTTACGATATGATTTGTTCTATCATCTTCTTTAACTTTTCTTGTTTTTTCATGTTTTAAAATAACGTTGTTTTCATAATCTTCAACCGAAAAGGTAGCGGCTATACCGGCTTGAATTTGTTTTCCCATAGTCAATTGGTAAATATAAAATTTGGGTTTTTCGTCTTGGATAAAAGGTACTTCTTTACGTAATCTATCAAAATTTTCTTTAGCTTTTTCATAAACTCTTTTATCATAAGGATTAATATCTTCGGGCAGTTCAATTTCAGAGCGGGTAACACGCAAAAAACTTAATGGATTATCTTTAGCAAGCTCAGCTGCTTCTTGTCTGCTAACAACATCGTACGGCACGCTTGCAACTAATTGCACTACTTCCGGAATTGGTCTAACAGCTTTGAAAGGTCTTATTATCGCCATAATTTTTTGCCTCTTTTTGTTGGATTATTTTTATACTAAAAACGAATAAATAATAATATAAATTTAAATTTTAAATGCAAAATGTCCTAAAAAACTTTGATTATTTATCTATTTAAATTAAAAAACCTAACTGAGATATGATCCCGGTTAGGTTTTTGTTTTGAATATGAGAAGATTTTATTGTATCAGTGAGATCATTTCCGAAACTTCGTTTACCAAATGATCGGCGGTACCGGAAAAACCAACTTTTTTAAAGCGGATATTTCCGTTTTTATCAATAATAAATTTTGTGGGTATTCCCGATACTTTATATTTTTTTACTACACTATTATCTTTATCAATCAATACTTCGAAAGGATAATTGTTTTCGGTAATAAATTTTTTAGCATTTTCCGCTTTGTTTGGTAAATTTTCCCAAGTATTTACAAATAAAAATTCAACTGATTTATCGCCGGCATATTTTTCTACTAATTTTTTCATACCAGGGAACGAACTTTTACATGGACCGCACCACGAAGCCCAAAAATCTACTATAACAATTTTACCGCGCAATTTAGAAAGAGTAACTTTTTTGCCGTTTATATCCGTTAAAGTAAAATCCGGTGCCGGCTTGTCAATCATTTCTTTTTTTAATTCTTTAATTAAATTTTTATTTGCTTCCTTTTCAAATTTCGATATATAATTAATGTAACCTTTATCACTTCCATTAATTTTTTTGTAAGCATCTTTTAAAATACTTTTCATCGGGTCGGTAGCTGCTCCTTTCGAAACTAACTTCGAAATAAAATCCATTGCCTTTTTATATTTTCCTTGTTTAAATAGAACTATTGAATAAAACTGGTCGAGTAAAGGTTTTCTATAATATTGCGATGTAAGGTCAACAGCTTTTTTCAACTGTGTCAAAATATCTTTTTTGTTTCCTAATCTGTATTCAGCTTCACTGTGGTAATAAATATTTAATCCGAGGTAATAATCGTTTTGATTACGCCATTCTTGAAGTGTAATATATTTCGGTTTTTCGCTTGCAGGTTTATTAACATTTTCTTCAGCTCTTTTAATTCCCAATGCTGCAATTTTCGCGGCAAGTTTAAGGCTCTTATTTTCTTTCATAATTTTAGATGCAATAAAACCGAAATAATAAGGGTGGATTTCACTTAAATGTGTCGACATAAATTTTTCCGCATCTTTAAATTTTCGTTTAACAAGATATCCTTTGATAATATCGACACTCATATTTTCTAAATAGTTATTTTTTGGAAAGGTCTTTTTAAATTCATCTATAAGCTCAATTTTTTTGTCGATATTTATTGCTCTTTTGAATTTAATATATTCTTCAAATTGTGCGACTGTACCTTTCGGATATTTTTTTATGCTGATATTTTTGTATTTATCAGCTTTTTTGAAATCGCCGGCTCTTTTGTACCAAAGAGAAAGTAAAGCATAATCGTTTTCGTTTAATTTTTTTTGTAATTCTAATTTATCTAAATCCGTTTTAATAGTGTCTTTCCATGTTTTAGGATAAATTCTTAATAGGGTATTGAAGTAATTGCCGAGATATTCATTTTTAATTGAGGGATGTTTACTAAAATCATCATTAAACAAACTGTAAGCTTTTTCATAATTCAAGTCAATGTTTAGGATACGTATCCATTGAGTGTATGCAACGGCTAATCCGGCATCGGCACCGGGCATTAAATTTTTTCCGTCGGTCATTTTTATTATATAACCGCTTTTGTTATTATTATCAATTTCTTCGCCAGCCCGGAACTCTATAACTGCACCCCGTGTGCTGTCGGTTGTATTAAAACTTCCAACCCAACGGTTATTTCTTTTATTCATTTTTACACTCAGCACAGTGTCTATATCTACTTTGTATTGATACACAATCATATCAATTTTTTCCGCCTTAGATAGATTTGTACTGTCGCTGTTATAAGACACAGTCAGTTCATAACCTGGTTTCGGATTAGTCGGCGAATATGAAAATTTCTGTTGAACTTCTTTTTTACCGCATGAATAAAAGACAAATGCCGAAACAATGAATATAATTATCAGAGATTTTAAACGCTGCATATTTGCTCCCATTACTTAAATTATCTTAATTTGATTTAAATGAAAATTAACTATTTTTGCTATAAAAATGAAATATGCTGATAATTCGGAATTATATATAATTTTTTAGAAAACTTTTTCTGTGCATAGGTGTAAATCCGTATATTTTAATAGCCTCAATATGTTCGCGTGTTCCATAGCCTTTATTTTTATACCATTTGTATTGAGGAAATTTTGCATCTGCTTTCCGCATAATTCTATCTCTTGTAACTTTCGCAATAATAGAGGCGGCGGCAATAGAAAACGATTTTAAATCTCCTTTTACAACTGTTTCTACATTTGATTTGGTATCGAATGATTTGTTGCCGTCAATCAAAATTAAATCGGTTTTAATTTTTAATTTCCCGACTGCAATTTGCATTGCTAATAAAGTTGCCTGAAGAATATTGATTTTATCGATTGTTCGATGGTTTACAATTCCAATACCGTAACGAAAAGATTTTCTAATGATTTCTTCGAATAAAATTTCCCGCTCTTTTTCTCTTATTTTTTTTGAATCATTCACGCCGGCAATAAAATCGGATTTGTTAAATATAACTGCTGCAGCTACTACAGGACCTGCTAACGGACCGCGCCCGGCTTCATCTACACCTGCTAAAATATTGATGCCGCGATTTAAATAATTTATATCGAATTTCTTCAAATCGTTAAAAAAATTGCTCATGTCAAATTCCTATGTATATTGCAATAAGTCCGAAAACCATGTTTAATTTTAATAAACTACTCAACCGTTTAAGATTTTCCTTTGAATGATTTTTGAAAAGTTGTACTAAAAAATAAATTAGAATTACATTTACAACTCCCATTACAGCAATAAAATATTCAATATTGTAAATATGAAAAATAAAAGGTACGGTAGTTAATACAATTAAAAGTAAGGTCAAAATTAGAACCGCTCTTTTGGAATAAGTAAACCCGAATTTTACCGGGTAAGTAATAACATTAGCTTTTTTATCACCTTTAACATCTTCCATATCTTTTATTATTTCTCTAATAAAATTTATAAAAAATGCAAATAACGCCGGGATAATAGCCGAATACCAATTATTTACGGCAATACCCCCGTATATAAAGGCTAGACCGGTAAAAAACGCAACAACAGCGTTGCCGAACAAAGGATAATATTTAAGTTTATATGAATACAGAATCAAAATTCCGGTGGTGAATAATACAATAATAAATGCAAAAAAATTGATTTGTATTGCTATAATTATTGCCGTAAAAGAAAAAAATATGTATGTTAAAACAGCCGTTGAACTTGAAATATCGCCTTTGGGTAAAGGCCTTTCGGGGCGATTTATTTTGTCAATTTCAATATCGAAAACGTCATTTATGATGTTGCCGGCAGAAGTAACGAATCCACCCGAAACAGCTGCTAAAA
>CAZXJG010000049.1:0-19407 GCA_964640985.1 uncultured Melioribacteraceae bacterium
TGGCAATTTAATGTAATGTTCTGCGTAACGTGAGTTATTAATTGCAGAAAAATGCAGCAGTGATTTTTATGTGTTTCTCTACTCGTAGATTTTAGTGAAAAGGCAGCGGTATTCGTTTTCTCGAAATGAGTAAATTTACAATTAAAATACAGCAAATGACTGCGGAGCAGTTTAAGGTGAATAACTATGGATAAAATCCATAGATAACTTGCAGAATAAATAATTTTAAAACGCTTCTGTCCTTCTCAATCAGCCGGTTAATCATTCAAGCCAAAATTTCCGTCCAGACTTGTTGCGACAGACAGATGTGATTCATATTATTTAGATGTTCCCTTTGATCTTAAATTAAAATAATTAAACAGAGGAATAAAAATATAGGCAGTATAAAATCCATAAATAATGGTTTCAATTAAGCCCAATAAAAAATTACCGAAGTTAAGCCACTGAAATCCCGGTAAAAGTTTTGCCCATAAGGGGTACATCTGCCAACTGTTAGGAACTATTAATCCGTATATAACGCATAAAATGTATGAGATAGAAAATAATGCACTTAGAGAAAGTGCAACAGGCATAATTTTTATAGGTTTCATTTTTTCCTTCTTAAATTTAAAAAATATTTATTTGTATCTTTTTTTTTATCATATTTATGTTTTAGTTCGCTGCTTCCATATTTCTTTAAGATTTTTAAGAAGAATATTATTAGTCCTCCAACTAAAGCTAAATAGAAAATGAACCATATAATTCTGTTTTCAAACAAATTCTTTCCTTAAAATGTTTTAAACAATTACAACCAATTTTTATGCCACTGGAAAAGATGAAATTCAATTTGATTTTGCTCTTTGAATAGGTAACAATATTAATAAATTAAAGAGTCTTTTAAATAATTTAACTTTCAAAAAATTTAAATTTCATTATTCGATTTTCTTCGATATAGTTGAAACAATTATTACAGAAGAATTACTTGTAAGATTACCAAGATTAAAAAAGTAGGAAATGTGAACTTTCGCATATCACATTTCCTCGTTTAACTTTTGATTTGCGATGGATTATATTAATCCAGCAATTATTTACTTTACATCTAAATTGTGCTTTGCCTCAGAATGATTTCTTATTTTTTAATTTAAAATTATAATGTCTTTAATTTGTTTTTGAGCTTTTCTCTTTTTGATGAATATTCCTTTTCTTCTAGCTCTCCGGCTTCAAACTTCTCATCTAATGCAATAATTTTTTGGATAATTATTTCTTTTTCGTCCTCATCTATAATTTCTACAGAATCGGTTTGAAGTCTAGCGGTCTTATCCTTTTTTTGTTTAAAATATATGAATATGCCTGTCAGTAATAATATTGCTACAATACCTGTTAATATGATATTTGACCAATTAGTAGGCGTTCCCGTAAGTCCGGCAAGATTAAGCGCCACTCGTTGTCCTGCTTTTAAATTATAAGCAGTGAATCTTTTAATATCGGTATTCTGAAATCTTTGAGTTTGCATTTCACGCAGACCGGTTCCGGTTAAAACCGCATTACTTCCATAAAGCAGCACATCAAATTCTTTAGTCGGAAGAGTAACCTGTTTGGTGAAGCTAATTTGTTTTTGGAGAGCTTTTATCCTGTACGAAAATGCAATTTGTTTTTTCCCTGGTTGAATTTCCATCGTATCATAAAAGCCGCCGGCGTCAGGTTCAACACAGCAAGACATCAAACCACTTCCCAAGCTTATATCCGTTGAATTTTTCGGCAATTTATAATTAATCGTTATAAACTTCCCGCTTTTAGTAGGTATCGATCCTACATAAGTTCTATCGCCAGAATTTTCGATAAGCAAGACTTCTTTGATGCTTATAAATCCTTCTGCCGGACTAATAAGAAAATGGTGCATCGAAACAGACAGGAGACTATCGTTCTTAGTCGACTCATAAATTTTTACATTACTTTTAGCAGTTTGTTTTTTTGAGGTGATAACTGCAGCTTTGCCCGTATAACTTACACCTTTATATAACACAGTAGTTTGATAGTATGCGTTAGGATCGGGGGGAACGTTTTTAAAAGAAAAATAACCGTTCTTATTCGTTGTTGTTTTTAGTTTAAATTTTGCATCTTGCTGATTTTGAAAATAACGCGAAAGTTCTACAGTAATATTTTTAGGAACTTTAAATCCAATAGTACCGTTTGTAACTTTCCCTTTTATTGAACCGGCTAAAGCGATTCCGTTAAACATTATTATGATAAGTATTAAATTATAATATATGCGTTTCATTTTTGTTACTCCTCCTATTCTTCTATTAAGGGGGTGGAATAAAATAAGTTATCGAATGACAACCCCTAAAGTATTTACTAACAGTTATTTATTCTTGTATTATATGCAAGCTATTCTATTCTACCCCCTGAACGAGAGATTTTCCGCAGTTAGCACAAAATTTAGATTTAGCATTGACCGGCTTTCCGCAATTTGGACAATATTTCAGATGTTTAGTCGAAGCGGAACCGCTTTTTTTCTTTGATCGATATTTCCTGATTTCGTTTTCGATATCGTCTATTTCCGATTTACCGTTGTTTTTTTTATCTAATTCTTTTAGAACTTTTAAGGCATTGGTTTGGTAATCATTTTTCAAATCTTTATAATCTTGTTCCGATAACTTTCCCATCTGATATTCAAATTCTATTTCCTTTAACGCTCCAAGCAGCTCGTTTTTTTTCTCTTGCAAATTATTTGCCTTTTTATTTTTTTTAATAAAGGGGACAAATGCAAGCTTGTATTTTTTTTCCGTTAAAGGTATTATCACATAAATTATTAAAATTATACTTAAAATAATTGCAATCAGGAAGCTCATATATCATCTCCATCTTTAAAATTATCAAGTTCTTTTTTTAGTTTTTCACCATACTCTTTATTCAATTTTTGAGATTCTTTTCCATTGGGTGGCGGGTTTTTTCCCGACCAGCGTTTCATAGATTTGTACAAAATTAACCCTACTATTCCAATTACTACAAAAGGAGTTATCCAAGCTGTTAAATTAAATCCTTTTTTTGTAGGCGCCGAGAGGATTTTTTCACCGTATAAATTAACAAATGAGGCAACAATTTGATCTTTATCTTTCCCTTGATTTATCATCAATTGAATTTTAGCTCTCATTTTGTCTGCCGTGCCGCATTCGCAGCTGTTTAACGCCATCGAACATCCGCAAGTACACATTAAATTATTTTCAACTTCACTCACGGTTGTTCCGGCAAACGCTAAAGAGGATGCAATCATTAATATAAGAGCAATCATTAATATTTTGTTTTTCATAATTATCCTCATACCTCATTTTCAATTAATTCTTTTGCTTTTACTTTAACACCAAATTCATTTTGGGAAGTCAAAGTGTCTTTTCGTTTTTTCTTTTTTCTTGGGGGCCACATTGCGAATAAAGTTCCTGCTATAAGAATATATCCACCCCACCAAATCCATCCAACTAACGGATTTATTTGTGCTTTTATATCAATTGCACCGTTGCTGTCTATACCTCCTAAAATCAAATAAAGATCCTCTTCCAAATTTGATGTAATTGAAACTTCAGTCTGAGTTTGTTTTTGGATAAAATAATATTCTTTTGAAGGCGTAGCGATTCCAATATATTTACCGTCTTTCTCAATTTTCAACGAAGCGGTTAAATTTTGAACTGTTGATGTTTGGTATTCATCGGTTCCTAAAAATGTTAATTTATAATTGCTTATTTTCATTGTATCGCCTTTTTTCAGCATCTGTTCTTTCTCTGTTTTGAAAGAAGTTGATCCTGTTATACCTATAAAAATCAACATCATTCCAATATGAACTATGTAACCGCCGTAGCGTCTTCTGTATTTCATAATTAAATTTTTTAAACCGAGAATTAAATTTTCACCGTTGTATTTCATCCTTGCCGCAGTACCGCGATAAAATTCAAGAAATATAGTACTTAAAACAAATACGCTTAAGCTTAATGACATTAGAGGATAAATATCATGTACTCCGAGGATAAGGAATACTATTAAAGCTACAGTAAAAACTAAAGATGGAATTAAGAAATTCCTCAAAAAATTATCTACACTTGCTTTCCTCCAAGAAATTAGCGGGCATATACCCGTAAGAAGGATTAAAGCAATTCCAATCGGTACGGTTATAGTGTCGAAAAATGGCGGACCGACGGTAATTTTAATTCCGCGAACCGCTTCGGAAATAATAGGAAATAAAGTTCCCCATAAAATTGCGAAAGCAGCTCCTATTAAAATTAAATTGTTAAATAGAAACGAGGTTTCTCGCGATAAAATAGCATCGAGATGATAACGGCTTTTCAAATCTTTTCTTCGTGTAAATATTAAATAACCGGACCATAGAATGAGCGTCCCTAAAAATGCCATAAACAAAGGTCCTAAATTCGATTCGCCGAAAGAATGAACCGAAGCTATAAGTCCGCTGCGGGTTATAAACGTGCCGAAAATAGTGAGTAAAAAAGTTATTACAATCAGAGAAACATTCCATATTTTAAGCATGTCCTTTTTTTCTTGAACCATTATGGAATGGAGAAAAGCCGTGCCGACCAACCACGGCATAAATGACGCATTTTCAACTGGATCCCATCCCCAATAGCCGCCCCATCCTAATTCAACATAAGCCCATTTTGCCCCTATTATATTGCCTATACTTAAAAATAACCATGCAAATAAAGCCCACCTGCGGGTAGATCGAATCCAATCGGAGTCTAATTTTCTTGTTATCAGTGCGGCAATTGCAAAAGCAAAAGGTATTGAAAATCCTACATATCCCAAATAAAGTGAAGGCGGGTGAAATATCATACCCGGATTTTGTAAAAGGGGATTTAAACCGTTGCCTTGCGTAATAGTGAAACCTAATTTTTCAAAAGGATTGGTAACAAATTCCAATAAAATTAAGAAGAAGATTAAAATTCCCGAAAGAGTAGCTATTACGTATGGGAGAAGTTCTAAATTCTTTTTTTTATTCTGAATAATCACAATTGAAGCAAAAAGGGAAAGAAGCCATGCCCACAAAAGAAGTGAACCGGCTTGGCCTGCCCACAGCGACGAAAATGCGTAAAATGAGGGAAGGTTGTTGCTGACATGTTCGGCTACATATTTTAGATTGTAATCTTTTTCTACTAAGGCAGTGCCAAGAAGAATCATTGCAATAGTTAAAGCTGCAAACGAGCTAAACATTGCACGGCGTCCGCTTTCTAAAAATTGCCCGAATCTATTTTTTATACCTACTATCGAGGCAATTGCTGCGAAAAACGCCATAGCCAATGCTATAGCCAAGCTGATTTGTCCTATAATTATCATTTAGCTGCTCCTTTCTTACTTACGGAAACATTGTATTTTGAGGGGCATTTGGCAAGAAGATTATCAGCAAGAAATACCTTGTTTTTCCCCATTGTACCCTGAACAACCACTACTGCGCCAGGTTTGAAATTGTCGGGAATAATTCCGTTATAAATAACAGGAATAGCGAAATTTGAAGAATCGGAATCTTGTAAAATAAATTTTAACGTTCGGTTTGCGTTTGAAGTTTTTACAGTGCCGATCTTCACTTGTCCGGTAACTTTAACAATCTCTGTCGGTTTTATTTTCCGCGAGGGATTCTCAATGTCTCGAACATTAAGATAAGCTATCATTGAGCTGCTCATACCGAAATAGAAAAGTATTCCTATAAAAATTATAATTATAGAGAGCCCTATTACGAATTTTGATTTTTTTATATTCATAAGTGTTCCTTATAGCGGTAAGTAAAGTGTGTATTCATTTAGCATTAAAGTGAAATTTATTGTGTACCTGTGTTTTTTAAATAGAAAATATCACGAAAATATTTTCAATTCATTAATGATAAGAGCATGTTTTTTTTTAGAAATAGAAACCTTAAAGTTTACTCTTATTTGTACAGTATAAAATTTTGTTTCAAAATTTTTTCCGTTAAATGAAATTAGCAACTATGCCAAAAAAAAAATAATTATACAGAATTTTAGGGCATAAAACTTGTATTTATTTAAATATCTTAATTTTATTTTAAGATTTTTAACTTTTAATAGAAATTTACTTAAATAAATATTTAATTTCTATGCTATATATAATGCATTTTATTTACATGATTTTTTTCTACAAATTTCTGATTATTTTTTAAGTTCTACTAAAATAACTTGTTGTTGATAAGTAAGATGATTTTTTGGTTGATTATTTATTGAGCGTAAAGTTACAATTGACGATGGAAAATTACTTTTATCACTAGAGCTTCTGCAAAATAAAGGATTTGTCATTTCTTCCAAGGGAATGCCTGTGGCAGGACCTGTTTTTTGGGTGAGAAATCTTTTGGTTAAAGTCCGTATGAAAAGATTTCTCTCCCGACAAAAAACGTCGGGATCGAAATGACAGAGTATTCAATTATCCAATTTTGCAGAAACTCTACTAATTGTCCGAAAGTAATAATATTATCACCATTTGCAATAATTTGATAATCTACTTGTTTGTTTCATCCGATTTTATATGGTAGGATGAAATTTT
This sequence comes from uncultured Melioribacteraceae bacterium, assembly GCA_964640985.1. GTDB lineage: Bacteria > Bacteroidota > Ignavibacteria > Ignavibacteriales > Melioribacteraceae > CAZXJG01. Next base: position 6,529 of record CAZXJG010000049.1, read on the forward strand.
GCTATATAAAGTTGGAAGCGAAATACCGAGAATTTTGCTGGCTTTTTGTTTATCCCATTTACACGAATCCAGTACTTTTTTAATATGCCGTTTTTCCACTTCGGCAAGACTTAATTTATTTATTTCGGAATTGCTTAAAGAACCGTTTTCCGGTTCTCTTAATAAAATATTTTCCTTTAACAGCACATCCCCGGAAGTTAATACAAGTGCTTGAAGCAATGTATTTTCCAATTCTCTTACATTTCCAACCCAGAAGTGTTTTTTAAGCGTTTCCATTACTTCGTTGGGTATTTTATTAACTCCTTTATGTAACATTTTATTTGCTTTATTTAAAAAATGTTTTACTAACGGCGGTATATCTTCAATTCTTTCGCGCAATGGTGGTATATATATAGAAACCACATTTAATCTGTAATATAAATCTTCTCTGAATTTTTCTTCTTTTACAAGTTTTAAAATATCACGATTCGTAGCAGCTATTACGCGAGCCTTCATCGGTATTAAATTTTCTCCGCCTACTTTCTCAAATTCTCTTTCCTGTAATACACGTAATAGTTTTACCTGCAGGTTAGGGGAAATTTCAGAAATTTCATCTAAAAAAATCGTACCTTCACCTGCTAATTCGAACTTACCTTTTTTGTTTCTAATAGAGCCGGTAAAAGCACCTTTAACGTGTCCGAATAATTCACTTTCTAATAGAGATTCCGTTAAGGCTGTACAATTTACCGGAATAAACGGAAAGTTTTTAGTAATACCGCTGAAATGAATGGCTTTTGCAACAAGCTCTTTACCCGTTCCGCTTTCTCCTTGAATTAATACCGTTACTTTGCTCGATGAAACTTGACCAATTTTTTTATAAACATCTTTAATCTTTTTCGTTTTGCCTATTAAAGTGTTTTCCATCTGATATTCGGAAGCATCTTCGGAAATAAAAGAAGCTAAACGATCGCTTAGATGTTTATTTTCTAAAGCTCTTTTTATCGAAGTTTTTAATCTTTCCAATTCAAGTGGTTTTTCAATGAAATCGTAAGCGCCGAGCTGCATCGCCTTAATAGTCGATTGCATATCATCATAAGCGGTTAATATTATAACATTTACGTGGGGATCAAATTCTTTAATTTTTTCCAATAACTCCAATCCGCTCATCCCCGGCATTCTAATGTCGCTTATTATAAGATCAGGGTGATATGCTTTTACAGCATCAAAACCTTTGAAACTGTTTTCAGCGGAAAATATCTCGTAGTTTTTTTTCTTTAAATAATTTGATAACGTTTGTCTAATTGATTTATCATCGTCTATAATTAAAATTTTTTCCATAAAGTTTTTTATTTATTTGAAATTTCCATAAAATTCTTACTTTTCATATTAACCATATTTACTAATGGTATTGATACGGAATTTTGTTATTTCTACGAAACCGGCTTAAATCTAAAAGCAGATATCATCAGAATCTGTGCCAAATAAAAAGATTTTATTTTTAATAGAAAACTTACAGAAAATTGCTCTATTTAAATCAAAATAATAAGTGTTTCAATTTTTCAATTTTAAATATTATTATTTTGAAGAATACTTATTAAATTTTTTTATTTATTCAAAGGAAGAACAATCTCAAAAATTGTTTCTTGTTGTTTAGAAGAAAGCAATTTAATTTCACCGTTGTGCTGTTCTATTATTTTTTGAGAAACCGATAATCCAAGTCCAGTACCTGAAGATTTAGTAGTAAAAAACGGCTCGAATATTTTATCTTTGTTTGCAATTCCTATACCGTTGTCTTTTACAAATATTCTTATTTTACCGGCATGATTTTCTAAAGTGGAAGACACTTCAATTTTATTGTTATATTTACATGATTCAATAGCATTTTCAATCAAGTTTAAGAACACTTGTTTTAGTTTTCCGTAATCGGCTTCTATTTCAATATTTTTTACTTTATTAATGAAAGAAATTTTTTTCTGTAAAAGTTTGCTGCGAAGCTGAGAAAAAATATCATCCACTAAATCTTTAATTACAAATTTATCATAAATCAAATCCATTTGACGAGAAAATTGAAGAACATCTTTAACTAAATTATTTAACCGGTTTATTTCTTTTTGCATAATTGAAATTGGAAAACGATCTTCTTTTTCTAACTCTAAGGTTTCAAAAAGAATATCGGCATTCATTTTAATCGATGTAAGAGGTGTTTTAATTTCGTGGGCAAGTACTGCAGCCATTTTACCTAATGCCGCCAATTTCTCAGATTTTAAAAGCTGAGCTTCTAATTTTTTCCTATCGGTTATATCTACTTCTACAAATAAATATCCTTCGTAATTTTGGCGATTTAACGACGCCCTTGTTGCAGAAATTAAAAGATGTTTTTCTTCACCTTCATCGAAAGGTTGTGAAATTTCTCCTTCGAAACTGTTATTTTTTCTAATTTCGTTTTTGATTTCTTCGAATTTTAAATTTTTACTTTTAGAAAATTGTAATTTTTCTAAATAATGATTTACAGCTTCTTCTTTCTTTTTTCCGATTAATTTGCAGAACGTTTCGTTAACTTCAATAACTTTAAAATTGTTGTCTACAATTGTTATGGCTGCCGAAGATTTATCAAACGCATTCAGCAGTAAAGAAATACGGTCTTCTTTTGTCTTTAGTTCCACTGCATTGTTGTTCAATGTTTCCGACATATTATTAAACGCTTCAGTGAGTTCTCCTATCTCATCATTAGAATTAAAATCAACTTTTATACCATAATTTCCTTTTTCAATTTCAATAACTTTAGATTTTAATTTAATAAGAGGATTCGAAATAATTTTTAAAATGACAAATGTCATGGTAACACCAACAAAAACACCGCCTATTATTGTTATATAAAAATATTTTGTTAACTCGGTGTTGGATTTTACATCGAATATAATTCTTACTAAAGGGATTTCAATTAAAAGAATAATTATCGGCACTAAAATTAATGCACTTAAAAAAATTTTTTTGTTAATGCTAAAAGTTTTAACTCTATCCAAAGCCGCAGGAAACATATTGTATCTTCCTATTGCTACGGATGTAAACAATATAACACCGGCTAAAAAAGCCAAGGGGCTCATTTCGATAAGGAAATAAAAACCGGTTATCCAAGGAAGGAAAATACCGAATATAAACAGTGTAAAATTTGTAATTATAATACCGACTAGAAATAATAATATTTGTGCTTTTATCTGCGGGTCATCGTTCGAGCGAAATTTTTTCAGAAGCCAATAAACATTGATTAGAATTAAAAGAATATACCAAAAAAGAAATAATGGGTATAAATTTTGATATTGTGCTATGTATTTATTAAAGTGTGCATGCGATTCGCTTATTAGTTTTCCGTCCCAAAGTAATATTAACAATATAGCGGAAGGTATTGCAATTAAAGCACTTCTAATTACTCCCATCTTTTGTGCTGTAGGATAATTCCACGTAAAAAATGTAAGTGTAACTATCATTAATAATAGAAAAGAATGGCATGAAATATCCAAAACAGTTACATCGGCGTTTCGCATAAACAAAAAATGTATGCTGTGTGAAGTAAGATATGCAATGGATATTATCAGCATAAGAATAAATAGCCTTGTTGTTTTATCAACCGTATTTCTAGAGTAAACAATAAAAATCAAACCTAATGCGGCCAGCAAAGAGGAAATTAAAAATATTATTTGAGGAAAATTATAATTCATATTGCTTTAATTAAGAGAGTGTTACTTTTAAAATACACTTCTTTTTTAATTTTTTAAATATCTTTTTAAAAAATTTATATAAAAAAATCTCATCTATCTTTCTAAACCGTAATTTAATCCAAATTTAAGGGTATAATTCTTGCTAATAACAAATATAAAAATACAGATTAAAAATTATGACAAAAAAAATTATCCCGGTTCTTCTGATAATGTACTTATTGACTGCATCTACAATTATTTTTGAGATAAGCCTTTCTCGATTATTTTCTTATATGTTAAGTTATCATTTTGTTTTCATTATTATTGCCTCGGCACTATTGGGAATAGCAATTGGACAAATAATATATGCGAAAAAATACCGACAAATTTCATCTTCACCTTTTATTTTTTTCATCTTGGCGCCGGTCTCTATTTTTCTTAGTTTAATTGTAAATTTAACTCTTGCTTCTTCAAATTTAATTGTAAATAGCACAGCACTTTTGATATCTTTCATCGTTTTTTCTTCTGTACCGTTTATTCTAATAGGAATAATCTGTGCTCATTTTTTTCAAAAATATTCATCAAACAGTGCATTAATTTATTCTTTTGATTTATTTGGAGCTTCTTCCGGAGCTCTTATATCTTATTATCTGCTAAATTCTACTAACTTAATAAGCGTTTTTGTTTTTACAATTTTGTTACTTGCAATTTCTTTAATAATAGAAACACTTACAGAGAAGAAAAAAGGGAAAAGCATTTTAGTAGGTTCTTCCATTACTATAATTCTGTCTGTGTTTTTAATCGTTTTTAACTTCGATATCAAAATTCCGATATTAAATTCCAACAATAAAGATATGTTGCGACTCGAAAGCGAAAAGTCCGTAAAAGTTAAAAAAATTGACGGCAAATGGAATTCTTTCGGTAAAACGGATTTAATAAAATTTACTTATCCTGATTCATCTTCAAGTCTTGTAATGTTTATTGACGGTTCTGCCGGTACGGAAGTAGTAAACATAAAAAAAATGGCGAGGCATAAAGAAGAACTTCAACAAATGCTGGCATCTACGGCTGAGGTTTTTCCATTCTACTTTCTGAAGCCCTTTGAAAAAGATAGTGCATTAATTATTGGTCCCGGCGGAGGTATTGACATCGCAGTAAATTATTTTGAAAAAACGCGGAACATTGATGCCGTTGAAGTTAACCCGTCATTTGTAAAATTAATGATGAAATATAATAAACCTACATTTAAGGATTTGCCTAATTTAAATGTATATGTGCAAGAGGGGAGAAATTTTGTCCGCAACACTAAAAACAGATATGACCTGATATTTTTAAATTTGGCAGTAACTAAAAGCGGAAGATCCGCCGATTTTTACAGTTTAACTGAAAATTATCTATTTACTGTTGAAGCCCTTAGGGATTATCTGCATATCTTAACCGGTGAGGGACGTTTAGTTTTCACATTGCATAGCAAAGAAGAGGTTTATAAATTAATTTCTAATTATTTAGAGCTGAAAAAAAATCAAGTTAACTCAAACGAAGACGCATTGAAAAACTTATATGTAATATCCAATTCTTCTATGCCTTTGGTTGTTATAAAGAAAAAACCGTTTACTAAATCGGAAATTAAAGCAAGGTATTCTTATTATTATTCAAACAAACTTAATCTGTTAAGTAGTGTCTCTTTTTTCCCTTACACCGAACAAATGACAATGGACATAACATTTGATAATGGTCTAAATTTTAAGCGAGGTATGTTTGACAATATCTTGTATAATATTTCTGAAAATAAGTACGACTTTCAGAAGGTTTCCAGAGCTTCATTTATAAATTTGAATCCAACTACCGATGATTCTCCGTTCTTCTTTAATTACAATTTCGGATTGCCCGAAAAATTAAACTTTCTTTTTTATTTGAGTTTGGCTATTGTTTTATGGCTTTTATTTGCATTTATTAAAAAACCTGAATCAGTTAAAAACGGATTCAATTCCTTTTTAAATACGCGCTTAATTAAACCTTATTTGTTCCCTGTTTTTTTCTTGGGATTAGCTTATCTGTTTTTTCAAGCATTCCTGTTCCACGCACTGTCATTAAATCTTGATAATCCGACAAAGTCATTTTCTCTACTGTTATTTTCATTTTTATTAGGAAACGGAGCGGGGAGCTTTCTATCTAATTTTATACGAACCAAAAGATTACAAGCTGCGGTATTGTCATTAGTAATTTTTCTTTTGATTGTTTTATTAAGCCAAACGGTATTTTTACCGGCAATTAAATATGTTTCATCCGATTTTATTTTGTTCTTAATCGTTTTCACCCCTTCTTTTTTTATAGGTATTCCTTTCCCGTTATTGCTACAGGATTTATCTGTTAAAGAAAAAAATAATGGAATTGCTATTTTGCTTGGCGTTTCAAGCGCAGCAAGTTTTGTAGCTTCCATTCTTGTGTTTTATATCGCAATGAACCTCGGTTATTCATTTATTCTATTCGCTTCAGCCGCCGCTTATTTAGTAACATTATCCGGCATTCTTATTTTAATGAAAAAAAATAAATGTGAATATGTGGAAATTTAAAATGAATTTATTCAATAAATTAAGGGAAAAACGGGGAAACTTAAACGGGACATTTTGTCTTGAATTATGAACATTTAGGTAATAAATTATTCCAGAATAGGGGATTTAATTAATTCACTTATTTCTAAGAATCAGGTTTATTAAGATTAACATATTAGTATCTCGAAACAGATCGGAGTATAGATTAGGCTCATTCATGAGTAGTTAAAAATAGTCCGGATGTTTTAACCGGGTTCAATAATTAGAATGTTATTGTGGATTACTGAAAATGGTGAACGGAAAAACAATTTTGATTAAAAAATAAGGAGAATAAAGATGAAAATTTTAAAAAATATTTCAATCATATCATTAATTGGAATACTGGCTTTTTTATTAACAACTTGTTCTAAGCCTAAAACTCAGACGGTATCTAAAACTCAAGCTGTATCTAAAGCTCAGGTTACATCTAAAACTCAAACTGCACCTGAAGTTCAAGCTGCAAAAGCTGCAATTGTTAAAGCGAAAAGTACATTAAGAGTTAATACACCTGAAAATATAAATGCTCTTATGCGTGCTATGGGAGTCCAACAGTTTCAAAAAAAGGTGGTTGCTCCGGATTTCAAATTGAAAAATTTAAATGGTAAGATAGTAAGTCTAAAAGATTACAGAGGTAAATTTATATTACTCAATTTCATGGCTACCTGGTGTATGTGGTGTCGTAAAGAAATGCCTCATTTGCAAAAACTACACAATAAATTTAAAGATAAAGATTTTGCCATTATAGCTGTTTTCAGCGACCGGGAAGGGGCGCAAGCAGTAAAGCCGTTCATAAAAAAATCGGGATACACTTTTACGGAAAATGCCGGCACATATAATTCCGGGCTGTTAGACCCAACGGGCAGAGTAACAACTATGTATAGAGTAACAGGTACACCAACTACATATTTAATTGACAAAAATGGAAATGCATTTGCAATAGCACGAGGCTATAGAGATTGGTCAAAAAAAGAGTCATTTACCTTAATTGAAAATCTTATTAATTCAAACTAAATCTATTAGGTAAAAATTTATGGATCAGAACGTTTCATTATTAATTGCATTTACAGCCGGATTGTTGTCTTTTATTGCTCCTTGTGCTTTGCCTCTCGTCCCTTCATATCTTTCCTATATTACAGGTCTGACTTTTAAGGATTTGACCAAAGGCGGGGTAAGGATGACAACAATTAAACACTCTCTTTTGTTTATTGCTGGATTTTCAACTGTGTTTATTTTGTTGGGAGCTGCTGCAAGTTCTTTGGGGAATGTATTAAGAGAATATCAAAGTATTTTACGTTGGATTGGCGGAATTATTATTATATTTTTTGGATTTTATATAATGGGTCTGCTTAATCTTAATTTTTTAAATAAAAATAAAAAATTTGAATTTGCAAAGAAACCTTCGGGTTTATTCGGTTCATTTTTAATAGGAAGTAGTTTTGCAATTGGCTGGACGGCTTGTGTAGGTCCTATACTTGGAACTATTTTATTTTATGCCGGCTCAACCGGAACTGTTAGTCAAGGAATTGAATTGTTAGCAGCATATTCCCTTGGGCTTGGAATCCCATTTTTTATTGCATCATTAGCCGTAAATTCGTTTTTGGCGGCTTCTAAAAGACTTAAAAAATATATGCATTTGATTGAAATAATTTCGGGCGTATTTTTAATAATTGTGGGGGTATTGATTCTTACTAATTACTTTGCAATTTTATCTTCAAGTCTGCAAAAGCTCGGAATAGGCTGGATGAAATAAAACAAGACTTTATAATAATTTTTTAAATTAAGATAACTGTTTCAGCAAAATTTAAAATTAATTTAAAATTTTGGAGAAATAATTTTTAATATAGAACAACAGAATTCTTCAAAAAAAGAAAAATTTTGATTATTAAAGAAAGGCTTATTATGAAAAAACAGTTTTTATTTTCAATCGTATTTTTTTCTGCTTTAATTTTAAGTGCTTGTTCTCAAAAAACTGAAATTTTACCGGCGGAAATATATCATCTTAAACTTGAACAGAAAATTGTAGGTAAACAAGCGGCAAAATTTATTAATAGACTACATCCGATAAACGTAGCAAATACAGAAAATAAAATTGGTTTTTATAGGGGAGAAAACGGTACTGCAGTTATATACGTTACGCAATATCCTGACAAAAAATTAGCAGAACGTGACGGACGAAGAATGATAGAGAAAATTGCTGAAGTCAGTTCAATGTTCACTTTGGGAAAGCAGCTTGACATTAAAGGAAGGCAAATCTACCGTATTTTCGGCATGGGTAAAACACACTTTGTGTTTGTTATTAATAACAAATTGTTTTGGATAACCGCCGAATCTATTTGGGCTGTAAAATTTTTGAAAGAATATCTTAAAAATTTCAATTAAGAACGTATTGAATTTTTTATCTTAATTTTAACCTAAATTAAGCGATGGTAACGAAAACTAAATAAAACTACGCCTTCGCAATGTGTTCGAGACAAAACTAAATGTGAAAAAATTTGTAGGCAGAAAGGCTTTATACGAACAAAGAAACATTGGAATTTACAATGATGATAAAAAAAATAAATTGTAATAGCACTTGATTGTTAAACCTATTTATTTAGGATATAAATATATTATTGGTGCTAAATCTAATATTTTTCGAATTAACCGTTTTTAAAAAAGTAGATAATCCTAAAACTAATGTTATGTTAAATTTATTTCGGCATCTTTTTGTTTTAATACCAGATAGGGTGTAGATTTTGAAATGAATTTAGAATGACAAAAAGGATGTTATTCAAAAACTTCTTTAAGTGAGAAGTATCATTTTTTTACTTGTATTTACCCCGAATTTTAAAAAAAAGAACTGTTTTCTTTTTTCAAACCGGCTTTTGAATAATTGTGTAATAATAAAAATATTAATTTTAATATTCTATCTAAAGTAATATATTTGTATCTTAAAATTTTAGGAAAGGTGCAGGAGTGGTTGAACTGGCACGCCTGGAAAGCGTGTGTACGCGTGAGTGTACCGTGGGTTCGAATCCCACCCTTTCCGCTGATATTATTGCATGTTATTAAGTTGTATTATATAAAGGTTGCATTAAAATTCAATCGGTAAGTTTGCTTCAAACAAATAATAATTTTATATTTAACATCTTGAAAAAATAAAAATAGTAGGAAGAAAGAATGGCAAACCATCAATCGGCAAAAAAAAGAATTCGTTCTAATGCTAAAAGACGACTTAGAAATCAAGCTTCCAGATCAAAAATTAATACATTGATGAAAAAAATACTTGGAACAAAAGAAAAAATACAAGCAGAAGAAAACCTTAAGGAAGCCATTTCTTTTATTGATAAAACAGTTAGTAAAGGCAGACTTCATAAAAATACTGCCGCCCGGAAGAAATCTCGTTTAACAAAATATGTGAATAGTTTAGAAAGCTAATTTCAGATAGACATCAAATTTTAAACGGGCAATATTAAATATAATATTGTTCGTTTTGTTTTAAATAAGAAAACTTTAAATATCTTCTATAGCATCAATTCCTTCCGGCATAGGCAAAAAGAATTTTATTTGCAAATCGGTTCCATCTTTCTTTATTAAACGGTTAACTTTTTTCTTAATCAAAACACTATGTTCAATAAAAAGCCCGTCTTCAATAATACTTCCGAACAAATAACTCGTTCCTTTTATAGTAACATTTTCCCCGATTCTTAACGGAAATTCATCGCTTCCGGTCATATTTACACTCGATTCAATTCTGGAATTTTTACCGATTACAATATTACCTTTTATAATATCGCCCCAAAGTATTTCAACATTATCTTCAATGATAAATTTTTGATTTTGGAAACACGATAATTGTACGTTTTCCCAAATTGTAACATTTTGACCGAAAATTATGTTTCCGTCAACACGAACATTTTTCTTTAATGTAAGATTATAATTTAAACGTACACCTTTACCGATAAAAACACCTTTACCGATATGAATATCCAAAGGTCCTTCTTTTTTATCTTTTTCAATAATATTATCAATAACTTTTTCATCTATAAAAAAATCATCGGGGTCTTCAATTTCAATTATGTTTTTTATCCTTTCGTATTGCATTTCTCTAGCTATATCTTCCATTTTTTTAAGAACGGATTTATTATTGAAACCCATTATAACATGTTGACTTTGAGGGCTAACGGCACTAACAGATAAACCATTCCGATTGAAAATGGAAATTAAATCGGTGATGTAAATTTCTTTTTGTATATTATCATTTTTTATTTGACTAATAAATTTTTTAAGATGTTGATAATAGAAAGCATAAACACCCGAATTAAACTCGTTGTTTTCAATTAATTCTTTTTTGGAATATGAGTAAGTTTTGCCGTTAAATTGTAATTTATATAGCTCATTTTCACCAAGCTTTAGTATATCTTTATGCTCAAGTATTTCGATTACCTTCCCATAATCTTCCCCGGATAAATTCCCTTCCATATCTTTTTCTTTTACTCTTATAATTCTTCCGTAGCTATTATTTTTAGGTTTGCCTTTAAAATGTCCGGTAAGCACCATCATATCGGAATGAGAGTGTTTAAACTTTTGTCTGAACATAGCAATGGTTTTTTTGTCTATTAGTCCCATATCCCCTGGGAAAACATATATTATTCCGTCATAATTTTTTTCGGGAATTTTATTTAATGCAATTTGAACTGCATGTCCTGTACCGTTTTGCTTTTCTTGAAAAGCAAACAAGGTATTGTTATTTTTCCCGATAACCTTAATAACATTTTCGGCTTTAATGCCGACTACAATAATTAAGTTTGCCTTCTTAATCCCATTTTTGCATGCATTGTAAACACGCTGTACTGTTGGGAGCCCCCAAATTTTATGAAGCATTTTTGATTTGTGAGATTTAATCCTTTTCCCATGTCCGGCTGCAAGAATAATTGCAGTTTCTTTTTTTTGAACGTCAAATTTTGAAGAGAACATTTGAGCAATTTTTTCAATACTTTTATTACTATTATTATCGGTCATTTTTCTTTATAAAATTTTATTGAATAGATTTACTATTGTAAGTTAATAATAATTCGACATTTAAATAAACTTGATGTAATCGAATTAATAAAATTACTTGAATTCCGAATATTTTTAAATATTCATTTTTTATTTTTGTTAAATAAAAAAATACTAAGTTTATAACAATTAATTTGAAATTTTAAGAATAACTATGAAAAAAAAATATTTATTCAAATTATTAATAGTTTTAACGTTTTTATCGTTCAGCACTACTTTTGCACAAGAAAAGGGATTTGGACTAGGAGTAATAATTGGGCAGCCTACAGGTATTAGTGCGAAATATTGGTTAAATAACGTTAATGCTTTGGATTTCGGTTTGGCTTATTCAATTGGGGGTACGGTTACCGGGCTGTCTATTCATGCCGATTATGTTTATCATCTTTACAATGTGATGAATAGTGAATATATGGCTCCTATTTATTATGGTTTCGGGATTCGTTATAGAACCGGCGTAAATGAAAGAAGCAGTATTGGTGTTAGAGGGGTAGTAGGTTTGCTTTTATTTCTGAAGAAATTACCAATTGATATATTTATTGAAGCTGCTCCGGTTTTTGAATTATTGCCTGCCACTAAAATAGGTTTTGATGCTGCTTTCGGTGCAAGATATTTTTTAAATTAAATTTATGAGTCCATTCTCATAAAATAATGACTATGCCAAAAAAGATCATTTAAAAGGAAATCGAATAGGTTTTCTAAATTAAAACAAAATTTTGCCAGACATACCTTTTTATAATATACTCATTGATGTTTTATTTCTATTTTATTTTCAGTATAAATTTCTCAGAATCTTCAGTTTTGACATTCCTGTTAGGAGAGATTTCGGGAATCTCCGTCAATTTTTTGATTAATTAAGTATGTCAATAGTAGTTATAATTATCTTGATAGATATGTGAAAGATGAGAATATTTGTATTTTAATTATTTTAATTAGTTATGCTAAAGATTAACGAAATATTTTATTCAATTCAAGGTGAAAGCAGTAATGCCGGGATGCCGTGTGTATTTGTGCGTTTTACATACTGCAATTTACGTTGTTCTTATTGTGACACTAAATATGCTTTTTATGAAGGTTATGATGCTTCAATCGAATCGGTTATTGAAGAAGTAAAAAAATACAACTGTAACTTAGTGGAAATTACCGGCGGGGAACCGTTGCTTCAGTCGGAATCTTTAGAATTAATGAATAAACTTTGTGATTTGGGTTTTGAGGTAATGTTAGAAACCGGCGGAAGTTTACCCATTAAAGATGTTGATGATAGGGTAAAAATCGTTCTCGATTTGAAATGCCCCACAAGTAATATGAGCAAAAAAAATTATTATAAGAATTTAGATTTCATAAAAAATATTGACGAAATTAAATTTGTTATTGAGAACAAAGAAGACTATCAATGGGCTAAACAAATTATTGAAAACTACAATCTCACAAACAAATCAAATGTTTTGTTCGCTGCAGTGTTTGGGCAATTGGAACCGTTGGTATTAGCTGAATGGATTTTGGAAGACAAGTTAAAAGTGCGTTTCCAATTACAAATGCATAAATATATATGGCATCCGGGAAAAAGAGGTGTATAA
>CAZXJG010000050.1:0-19405 GCA_964640985.1 uncultured Melioribacteraceae bacterium
GTTCGCGATAGACACAGAAGTAGAGAATTCGTTGAATTCTTAGATAAAGTGGATTTAAAATATCCAAAAGATTGGAAATTCGATAAAATTACATTCTATCAATATAATTTTACAAAACAGTTTTAAAATTTTAATCTCTGTTTTACTTCATCAGCCAGTCTTTATAAAGCTCAGGTCGTCTATCACGAAAAAATAAACACCGAGCATGTGATTTTTCGGTTTGTTTAAGATCAACATCACAAATTAATATATGTTCTTTCCCTTTCGGGGCTTGTGTTATTACATCTCCTTTAGGATTACAAACGAAAGATTCTCCCGAAAAAGTCAAAACCGGCTCTTTCCCTACACGATTACACAATGCGGTAAAATAACCGTTTTGAAAAGCTGCAACTTGCATTTCAGCTTCGTACAATCCATTAGGCCATTCATCAATTGCACCGGCTTGTGGTACAAAAACAATTTCTGCTCCGTTAAGTGCAAGAGCCCGCATGTATTCGGGGTAATGCCTGTCGTAGCATATTGCAACACCGATTTTGCCGAATTTTGTTTCATAAACCGGAGCGCCATTATTCCCCGGATGATAATAACTCTGTTCATAAAAACCGGGATAATCTGTAATATGAATCATTCTTGTTGTACCTAAAAGAGTACCGTCGGAATCAATTACCGGAGAACTATCGTATGTACGATTTTTATCACGTTCAAATAAATTCAGAATAATCACGACACCTAATTTTGCAGCTAATTCGGAAAACATATCGGTCGTTGGACCCGGTATAGATTCGGCTAATTTTAATTTTTCTTTTGTCGCTTGCGTTTGAGGATAAAACGGCTCAAAGGCCAACTCCGCAAAACATATAATCTTCGCACCTTTTTTTGCGGCGGTTTCTACGGCTTCAAGACCTTTTTTGCGATTTGAAGTTTTATCATTTGAACATTGTTGTTGTATAAGTGATATTTTCATTTTTAACTAACTTATGTTTATTGACAAATAATCTAACAAAAACTAAACGATTCTTTATATTAGTTGAATATGTTGTATTAATCAAAGTGTTTAACTCAACAGCAAAAATTTTTGTGTGTTAAGTTATTTAATCCACAATTTTTTTGCATTAGAATATAATCACTTTAAGCCTAATGCCGTTTTTATAAACAGATTGATTTATATTCTTAAATAGCGCTCCATAAGTCCACGAATATCTTTACATCAGGATTAATTATGATACTAACGTATTTACCGAAGAGTTCAGACAGCTAAACCCAACAGACTACAAAGCAATTATATCCATATCTGCTCTCACTATCCCACAATGTGAAGGACACTTCCAACAATCGTAACCAATACTCCTGCAACCAACAAAGCAGCCATCCAGTAGAGGGGATTTCCACGTATAGAAATTGCAAGGCCCACACCGAATGCACCCAGTGCCAAAATGGCTGCAGCAATCGGGAACCATGTGGAACCCGGTACCATAACACTGACAAGGAGCGGCAAAAGGGCGCCGGCAAAGCCGGCGACTATTCCGACCGAGGTAACGATAAGTGCTTTGCGGACGATGATCCGGCCCAACTGGCTATTCATTAAGTGCGCAGGAGAGCTTAGATTGAGTTGCCTTGAGGTATGTACCAGTTCACGGCGGAGCCTGGCATACTCAGCAACGTAAAAGGTAAATACACTTGGAAGAGCCACTCCAACAGCGATGCGGATTGCCAGGCCGGGACCGATGTTTCCCCCCACGTGCAGGATTTTCCCCGCAGTAAATATCAGTGCGGTAATGATTCCATTTGCAAGTCCTACAACTATGGGGAATAACAGGTCCCTTTTCATCTGCGGCGCCTGCTGAATTCGACCATATGACTTCCAACTACCAGTTCATCAACTGAATGTACTACTTGCTCCAGTTGCATCAATGGCTTTTACCAGGGCAGCATAATCGATGTTGTTGCCCTCGATTGTGGTGATGGTCCCCACTGTCTCCATGTCTATTTCCGTAACTGTGATATTCAAGGCCTCTACTCCGGCGACCTTATCTATGCTCCTGGCAATGTCCAGAAGCGTGGGGAGTGTAAAGCCTTTGTCCACATCGAGCACAATGCGACGTATATTCATTGAAGTGCCTCCTGTTTAAGGATTGTTTTTTACGAACATCTTTTACCATTATTTAATTTATTTTCTAATCAGGAATTTATTTAAATTTATTCTTATTTCAAAAATATTTTATATACTTATTCTACCTTTTTAGATACAGATCATTAATATATTGATAGATTCATATTGCAAGAGTATCAAGATTGCTCGGTCTAACAAAATTAAAAACGTTGGTTGGGGGAAGTGGCTGAAGATATTACTGCAAATTTAAAAAATTGACCCGTATGACCCATAAAATATGATTTTGCCATTTGTCATATCGGAATGAGAAAGATGATATTTTAGGTTGTATGAATTATTTATTGAGCACCGGCTCGTCTAAAAACTTTAGGTGAATATTAACTGAGCGTAAATTGTAAACAGTATAAAAAATTCAATTATTTTTTTATACCTAAAATTTTTGGTTTGACGGAATATTTTTATAGTTTTGCTACCAAAGAAAAGGAACGTTATTGAAAATACCACAAATATCGCTGGAGTAAGCGGGAAGGTATCATCTAAGCCTTTTATTCCGTCCTCAATAAAATTACCGGAAATTACTGTTAAAGCAGTTATATTGGGAATTATTCTAGCTGTTGTACTGGCAGGGGCAAATGCTTATTTGGGTTTGTTTGCCGGCATGACGGTTTCTGCTTCAATACCGGCAGCGGTTATTTCTATGGGCATACTTCGAATGTTCAAGAATTCTAATATTTTGGAAAATAATATTGTTCAAACCTGTGCGTCGGCAGGAGAATCATTAGCGGCAGGGGTAATTTTTACACTGCCGGCAATGGTTATGCTCGGTGTGTGGACTAAGTTTAATTTTATAGATACTGCTCTGATTGCCGGTTTTGGCGGGATACTTGGAGTATTGTTCACTGTTCCTTTAAGAAGAGCTTTGATTGTGGAGCAATCGCTCCAATTCCCGGAAGGTATGGCTTGTGCCGAGGTTTTAAAAACCGGAGAGCGTGGGGGTAAAGGAGTAGTATTTGTAGTTTGGGCTGCGATATTTTCAGCGGTCTTTAAGTTTAGCCAAACAGGTTTGAGATTAATTGCCGAGACAACAGAGGGCGCCCGATATTTATTTGGTAAAAAAATAATTGTTTATTTCGGATCAAATTTGTCACCTGCCTTAGTAGGAGTTGGTTATATAGTTGGTCTTAATATAGCTATTTTAGTATTTCTAGGCGGAGTAATGAATTGGCTCGTAGCGATTCCGATATTGTTATTAATACACGGAGGAGCGCCTGCCGGGATTACAGCCACAGCGTACGCAAATCAACTTTGGTCGGCACAAACCCGTTATTTAGGAGTTGGTGCTATGGTTATCGGCGGTCTTTGGGCGCTGGTAGAGATGCGGGGAAGCGTAATTACGGGTATTAAATCGGGGCTTGCTGCATATAAAGATATCAAACACAATGGCATGCATGATCGGCTAGAGCATGATATGTCGATGCAATGGGTTCTTATCATAATTTTGTTTTCCATTATCCCGCTTTATTTCCTGTATCATTTTTTGGTAGGGTCATTCGGAATGAGTTTGACAATGGCTTTAATAATGGTAGTGGCTGGTTTTTTATTCTCGGCAGTTTCCGGCTACATGACCGGATTGGTAGGTTCATCCAATAATCCGGTATCGGGGGTTACAATTGCTACAATTCTTTTCGCATCATTGTTAATCTTGTTCCTTTTTGGTAATACAAATTCTGCATCAGCCGCCGCGGCAATAATGATTGGCGCTGTTGTAGCATGTTCGGCAGCAATTGCCGGTGATAATTTACATGATCTCAAGACCGGTTATATAGTAGGTGCAACTCCATGGAAGCAGCAAGTGATGTTGATAATTGGTACTGTCGTTTCGGCAATAGTGATAGCACCTGTATTAAACTTATTATTGAAAGCTTACGGTATAGGACCGGTTTCCGCAGCTCACCCTCAATCCTTAACCGCACCTCAAGCTACTTTAATGGCTGCCGTTGCCAAAGGTGTTTTCGAAGGAGGTTTACCGTGGGCGATGGTTGGTATAGGTATGATTGTTGCAGTAGTTATAGTTGCTTTTGATAAGTGGCTGGAAAAAAGAGGTTCCAACTTCAGGGCTCCGATATTGGCTGTTGCCGTTGGGATTTACCTGCCGTTGGAATTAAGTGTGCCGATATTTTTAGGAGGTATAATATCTGCCTTAATTAAACGTAAAGTGAAATCAAGAAAATTAGATCCCGAGTCAGATGAAACAAAGGAAATAGAACAAAGAGGTATGTTAATTTCTTCAGGTTTAATCACGGGTGAAGCTCTTGTGGGTATTTTTATGGCTATACCTATTGTCATTTCAGGGAAATCCGATGTGGCTGCTTTCCTAGGAGTACATGATTATGCAATACCGGGAATTATATTAATACTGATATTATTGTATGCTATTTATAAATTTAGTATTCCTAAAAAGACTCTTAAGTGATAAATAGTGATTTATAATAAACACCTGATTTTTTATTCCTTTTCTAAATTGACGGTGTAAATTTTCAACAGCATTAGTTGTATAAATTACTTTTCTAATTTCTTCGGGGTACTTAAAAAACCCAGATGGATTATTCCAACTATCTTTCCATGATTTTATTGCTTTATTAGTTTTCCCGTTTCTACCGTTGCCGGTATTGTTTCCAAGAAGAGAGTGTCTTTCGTAACCAAATAGGAATTATATTATAATTTCTCCACAAATTAGATGCACAGTAAATAATTGCCGGGTTAATAAGTTCACATTCGAAAAGATTTTCTGAGGAAGCTTTAAACAGTTTTTTTATAGCCCCTTTTTTACCCATAAAGTCATCATAAGATTTTGCACTTTGCAAATCAGTAAACAGTTGATCGACAGCTTTTTCCCGTATGTTCATATTTACTCCTGTGTAATTTTGTTAATAAAATAATACAAATTTTTTCTGGGAGATTTGATCCATTTATACAAAAGTTCTTACACTACCCAAAGAATTTTTATGGAGGAAAAGCTTTTTTAAAGGCTGTCACTGTACGACCGTGA
The DNA here is from genome assembly GCA_964640985.1 of uncultured Melioribacteraceae bacterium. Taxonomy (GTDB): domain Bacteria; phylum Bacteroidota; class Ignavibacteria; order Ignavibacteriales; family Melioribacteraceae; genus CAZXJG01. The sequence goes on from CAZXJG010000050.1 coordinate 5,160, forward strand.
CAACTTGCGAAAGAGTAAAAAATTAGAATAGAGATTCCCGAAATCTCTTCCCATTTGGAAGGCAAAGCCAAAAATTTTTGAGATAATATTTTTAATTATCTCGAGGAACTTATATTTGAAGATTTCGGGAATCTTTACATATAAATGGTAAATAAGAAGATTAAAAATAAAAGGGGGAAATTAAGTAGAAAAACTAATTAATGAAACGGTGCGGCAACACCGTTCCCTTAATCAAGATTCAAAACATAAAATTATTTTAATACATACTTAAACCCATATTATAAAACATAAACGAAAGAATATCGGAATAAATATTTATTGCTTTGGTTGTATTAGTACCGGTACCGTGTCCTACGTTTGTTTCTATTTTAATTAAAACCGGATTTTTGCCTTTGTATTTAGCCTGAAGTGTAGCGGTGTATTTAAACGAATGAGCTGGAAAAACACGGTCGTCATGATCGGCAGTTATAACTAAAACAGCAGGGTAATTTATTCCCGAACGAATATTTTGAAGGGGAGAATATTTATAAAGATATTCAAATTGTTTTTTATTAGCACTTGAACCGTATTCCGATACCCAAGCCCAGCCGATTGTAAATTTTTGGAAACGGAGCATATCCAATACACCCATTTCAGGAATTGCAACTCTAAATAAATCGGGACGCTGATTTGTAACGGCACCAATTAATAAGCCGCCGTTGGATGCACCATAAATGGCAAGTCTTTTTGGCGAAGTATATTTGTGTGCAATTAAATATTTTGCCGCCCAAATGAAGTCGTTAAAAACATTTTGTTTGTTTCCCAACATACCGGCTTTGTGCCATTTTTCACCGTATTCACCGCCGCCGCGTAAACAAGCCATTGCATAAACACCGCCGTTTTCCAACAGTGGAAGAATTGACAATCTGAATGCAGGACGCATTGAAATATCAAAACCGCCATAGCCGTAAAGCATAGTTGGATTTTCGCCGTTTAATTTCAATCCTTTCTTATACACAATAAAAAGAGGAACGCGTGTGCCGTCTTTGCTTTTATAAAAAACCTCCTTCGTCATGTAATTATTAATATCAAATTTTAAATCCGATTTACGAAATAACACAGATTTGTTTTCTGCGATATTGTATCTGTAAATTGTAGGAGGAACGGTAAATGTGGTGAAAGTGTAAAAAACTTCTTTATCGTTTTTATGACCCGTAAAACCACTCGCCGTTCCGATACCGGGTAATTTTACATCATATAGCTTTTTGCCGTTTAAGGTAAAAACCGTAACTTTAGTATTCGCATCTTTCAAATAAGATACAATCAATTTTCCGCCTACGGATGAAACGTTATTTATTACATTTTTTGATTCGGGAATAATTGTTTTCCAATTTTTCTTTTGAGGGTGTAAAGGATCGATTAAGACTACTTTAAAATCCGGTGCTTTAAAATTTGTTAAAATTAAAAATTTTCCATTGTTATCATCAACAAATGAATATTGTGCTTCAAGTTTATTAAAAATCATTTTAATTTTAGATTTGGTTTGTAAATTTTGGAATGCTAATAAATTATTGTTGGAAGCACCTTCCCAAATATTGATGATTAAATATTTCTGATCGTCGGTTACATAGCCGTCAAACCCGCGTTGAGGATGTTCCACTCTGTTCCTGAAGTCCGTTATTTTTAGAGAAAAAATAATATTTGCCTTCTTTTCGTGGTGCTGAATATCTTTCGTAATTCCATAATTGTGTAAAGCGTTTTTTAAGTTTGGTACGAAATGGAATTTTGGAAAAATAATTTTCCGTAATTTTCTTTTCTTCATTAATCCAGTTGCGTACTGCTTTCGAATTAATGTTCTCCATCCATTGATACGGAGCGGGAACTTTCGTCCCGAAATAATTATCAATAATGTTATCTTTATGTGCTTTCGGATATTTTAACTGTACAAACGAAACAAAGTTGAAAGCTAATAAAATCAAAAAAATTTTTAATGCTCTTTTCATATATACTCCTTTTTGTTTTCCATATCTAAAAGTAAAAATATTGTATAAAACAAAATATGCAAATAAATATAATTTATTTTTATTTGGAAAATTGTTAATTGTCACTTTGCATAAGTAATTTAGTAACTCAAGTTTAATAAATTAATAGTCTACGGAAAGAGAAACAATGAGCGATAAAAAGACAAAACTAATTAAACTTTTTGAAAATTGGGCTGAAGAAAAACATACCGAGTTTTATCCTCTTCCGCCATCCGGCTCCTACAGGGAATATTATAGAATTAAAAGTAAAAGCAAAAACGCAATTGGTGTTTATAACAGCGATAAAAAAGAAAATATAGCATTCATAAAATTTACAAAACACTTTCTTAAGAAAGGCTTGAATGTTCCTAAAGTTTACAGAAAAGATTTACGCAATAATATTTATTTGGAAGAAGATTTGGGCGATACAACACTTTTTGCGTATTTGACGGCAATTAGAAAAAATGGCGATTTCCCCTCCGAATTAATTGAAGTTTATAAACATATATTAGTAGAACTTCCGAAATTTCAAATTCCGGCTGGGAAAGATATTGATTATTCGGTTTGTTATCCGCGTCATAAATTCGACAAACAATCGATGATGTGGGATTTAAATTATTTCAAATATTATTTTTTGAAATTAGCAAAAATCCCTTTCGAAGAGCAGGCTTTAGAAAATGATTTTCAAGTATTTGCCGATTATTTGCTTGAAGCCGATACGGATTATTTCCTCTATCGTGATTTTCAATCGCGTAATATTATGCTTTTAAATAATAAACCTTTTTTTATTGATTATCAGGGCGGAAGAAAAGGTGCGCTGCAATACGATTTGGCTTCGTTGCTTTTTGATGCTAAAGCCGATATACCTTATTTTGTGCGTGAAGAACTACTCAATTTTTATATTTCAAAAGTAAAAGAATATGTTGAAATAGACGAAACAAAATTCAAGCAGTATTTTTTCGGATATGTTTTAATACGTATAATGCAGGCAATGGGCGCTTACGGATTTCGCGGCTTTTACGAAAAGAAAGAGCATTTTTTAAAAAGTATTCCGTTTGCAATCGATAATCTTGAATGGCTTCTTAATAATGTAACTTTCCCTGAAAAACTTAAGGGTCTTTTAAATGTTTTGGAAAAGTTAACCAACTCGAAAACTTTAAGAAAATTTAATGTTAAAAAGAACATCTACAAATTAAATGTAACCATCACAAGTTTTTCTTATAAAAAGGGAATACCGCAAGATAATACGGGTAACGGCGGGGGATTCGTATTTGATTGCCGTGCTATTCTTAACCCCGGACGTTTCGATAAATATAAGCTGTTAACAGGGAAAAACCCTGAAGTAACAAAATTTTTACAAAATAAAAGTAAAGTAAATAAATTTCTTTCGAGTGTTTATAAACTCGTTGATCAATCTGTGGAAGTTTATCAGAAAAGGAAATTTTCGCACCTGATGGTAAATTTCGGATGCACCGGCGGGCGGCATCGTTCTGTTTATTGTGCGGAAAAATTGGCTTCTCATCTTTCGGAACATTTTGATTTAAACATAAAAATATTGCATACCGAATTAGGCTGATTATGAAAGCAATGATATTGGCAGCAGGTCTGGGCACGAGATTATTCCCTTTAACAAATAATAAGCCTAAAGCTCTTGTAAAAATTGCGGGTAAGCCTTTATTGGAATGGACAATCACAAAACTTATTTCTTTCGGATTTACGGAAATTATTATTAATGTTCATCATTTTGCAGATCAAATAATTGAATTCATAAATTCGAAAAACAGATTTGATATAATAATTGAAATTTCGGATGAAAGAGATAAACTGTTGAATACAGGCGGCGGTTTAAAAAAAGCCGCATGGTTTTTCAACAACAATGAACCCTTCCTTTTACACAATGTAGATATTTTATCTTCGATAAATCTAAAAAATTTTTATGAGTTCCATATACAAAAAAAGTCGGTTGTAACTTTAGCTGTAAGTAAAAGGAAAACCACACGATATCTTTTGTTTGATGAAAATGGAGTACTTTGCGGCTGGCAGAATGAAAAACAGAACAAAAAAATTATCACGAGAAAAAAATATTCGGCTTTGACAAAAATGGCTTTCAGTGGTATTCATATTATCGATCCGTCAATTTTTTCTTTAATGCCTCCGGATGATGAGTTTTCAATTATCGATTTCTATTTGAATATTTCAAAGGAAAATCTGATTATTGAATTTGAGCATTCTGCAGAAGGATGGATAGATCTTGGGAAAGCGGAAAATATAGAAAAAGCGGAAAAATATTTTGAAAAATATCGTTTTTTTTGATTCTAATATTGATAACCAATTGTAAAGTAAAAGAAAACAGGACCTAAACTAAGTGTATTTTTAGAAAAAGTATTTCTAAAGATAAAACTTCTTCCCACAGAAAAATTTGCGGGACCTATCGGCGTTTTTAATGAAAAAGTAAATCCGATACCATGTCTCAAGTCTTTAAATCTGATATCTTCTTTTTCAGCCCATATTGAACCTAAGTCGTATCGAATACTTGCGTAAGTCGGAAAAAATATTTTAAATGGCAGTAAAACTCTATATGCAAGAGAAGTCTGAAAAATTTGCCTGCCTCTATATTCATATTCCCGCAGACCGAAAAAAGAATTTTGACCGCCGAGAGAAAATTGCTGACTTAAAGGAAGAGTTTTATCGGCGAATCCCAATTTAAAGCTGGAAATTAATGTGTTATGCTGACTAATAGTCAAATAATTTCTATAATTAATAAAGAATTTTGTAAATCCAACATTACTACCGAGAGTAGATAGAGCTGTTTCGTAATAAGTGTTAAGAAAAAAACCGTTAGTTGGATAAGGGTATTTGTTTTGCGAATCTATCCGCATTCCGAATCGCAAAGAAGAAATATCCATTTTATAAATGCTTCCGGTATAATCATATTTGTTTTTAATTTCATTGCGTTCATATTTAAACTCACCGTAAACATCGCCGAATTTTTTTGCTTGCGCTCCGAGTGCAAATGTAAATCCGGTAAAAATTTGTCTGTATTCTCCCGTTTTCGATCTGGAAAAGTGCTTAATAGAATTTGATTTATCATTTTTATAGACATTTACATCATTAAATAAATTATATAAACGTATTTTGTAAGTAAAATAAGTGTCGAAAATTCTATTAGCTTTTTGTTCCAAAATAATGCTTCTTTTTCGTGCTCCTAACGATATAATCAAACCAAGCTCCGAGCCGGTTCCAAATAGATTTTCGTCCCGGATATCTACGGATGCCTGTGTGTAGTTTTCATTATCAATTCTAAGTCCGAAACGTAAAATTTGTGATGATCTTTCTTTTATTAATATGTCTATAATATTTTTCTTTTCGGCGGTTTTTTTTATTTTAATTTCAATATTTTTAAAAAGGTCTGTGGTTCTTAAATTAGAAAGTGCTTTTTTAATTTGGTTTATGCGGGCATAAGTATTTACAGAAAAAGGCAGTTCCCGTTTAATAACCGTATCTTCCGTTTTGGTATTTCCCGACAATTCTATTTTTGATATTAAACCTTCTGAAATATTGATATTAATAACACCTGTTGATTTGTTAAAATGAGCTTTATTTATTGCGGCAAGCGCTAAACCTTTTTCACGATATTTTTGTAAAATTCTAAGAAGTACATTCAAAAATCTTTTTGGATTATATGGACGTTGTACTAATGTATCGGTAATTTTTTCGATTTTTCTTAATGAAATAAGTTTGTTTCCGGCAATTTTTATTTTTTTTACTATCGGATTTTTAACCGCATAAATTTTCAAGATAGACTTATCGGGATATTTAATAACATCAGCGGAAATACTTTTATAATTCCCCGAATTATAAAGTTTGTATAATTGATATTTTATTTCAGCAGTACTTATTTTTTTGTACTTTTTAATTTTATTTATCAGCTCCCGTTCAATTTTACTATGTGAACTATCATCAGTTATATTTGTAAAGTATCTATTATTTCGAGATAAATTTTTCATAAATAATTTATGAATATTAATCTTAATAGAATCCAAATAAGGTTCGGTTGCTTTATATCCTTCTTTTATTAATCGTTCTATATGAGAAAAGTCGGTGTTCTGCCTCTTTTTTAAGTCGGGTCTAATTACAATATTCGCTTCTTTTAATTCCTCTTTTTTTATTTTTTCGGTTGGAATGCTGACTAACTGATCGGCAATTTGCCAGGGATATTTTAATTCTTTTTTTGTACGCAAAAGACTTGTTGCATCAAAAGCGATTACATAATTACAGCCTAATTTTTTTGCTGTTTTTACAGGAATATTTGCTACTAAGCCGCCATCGACAAGTAAATGTGAGCCTATTTTAACAGGCGGCAGTAAAAACGATACGCTTGAGCTTGCCCGCATTGCTTCCGTTAAAGACCCTGATTTGAGAACTATTTTTTTGCCTGTTATTAAATCTGTACTAACAGCTCGAAAAGGGAAAAGAAGGCTATCAAAAGAACTACGAACATGAAGAGGGGAATTAAGTACGAGAGCATTTAAAAAGTATGAAATTCTTTGCCCGGTATTTAACGACGTGGGTAAAATTGGTTTTAATCCGTTTAACCGTAAAGAAAAAATAGCTTTGTCTTCGGTAATTTTTTGATCTACAAAAAGTTCATTTCTATTGATATTATTGCCCGAAAAGAAATTATCCCAATTAGTTGAACTTAATATTTTATCGAGATCTTCTAATCTATAGCCTGCGGAATAAAGCCCGCCTAATATACTGCCCATACTCGTTCCTACTATTAAATCTATCGGGATATGCAGTTTGTTCAATGCTTCAAGAAAGCCGAGTTGCGCTAAGCCGCGCGCACCTCCTCCGCTAAGGGCAATGCCGATTTTCGGCATTTCTGCAGGTCGTTGTAAAACTATTCCGAAAGGCTTTTTTACTTTAATTAGGTTTAACGAGATGTGAGTGGTGTCCTGTCCGTATATTACTGAAAAACCAACTATTATTAAGATAAATATTTTCCTTAGTAAGGACACCATTATTGATTAACTCTCTTTTTGTTTTCACAATAAATATTATTTTCTATGTGATTTTTTAGATTTTTTCTGCATATTTTTTTGAGTTTTTGCTTGTTTTTCAGCGGTCTCCATCATTCTTGACATGAATCCGCCTCCTTTTTTAGGATTTTTAACAGGTACTAATTCGTTGCCTTCTCCTTTTTTATGATTTATTAAATATTGCTGACCTATAGAAAGAAGGTTGAACATGAAATAGTATAAATTTAATCCTGAAGGGAAACCCATAAACATAAGTGTGAATACAACAGGCATAAGATATATCATGGCTTTTTGACTTGGGTCTTTAATACTCATTTTCTGTTGAAAGAACATTGTAACACCAAGCAAAACTGCAAGTCCCGAAATTTGGTTTATCCCGAATATTGGGATCTTATAAGATAATTGATAAATAACATCAGGAGCAGATAAGTTTGTAATCCATCCGAAAAACGGCGCCTGTCTTAATTGAATAGTTACTCTAAATAATTCCCATAAAGCTACAAGGATAGGCATTTGCAAAAGAGTCGGCAAACATCCTCCGGCAGGATTTATCCCATAGGTTTTGTAAAGCTTCATCGTTTCTTTTTGTATACGCTGCTGTTCGCCTTTGTATTTTTCCTTTAACTCTTTAATTTTAGGCTGCAGCAACTGCATTTTACGCATCGACATGTAACTTTGTCGTGTAAAAGGATAAAGTACAAACTTTATAATAATAGAGAATACAATTAGCACAACACCGTAATTAGGTATAAATTTATGTAAAAATATAAATAATGGTAGTAATAGATATTCGGAAATAGGACGAATTAAAAAAGAAAGACCGAGAAACGAACCAAAAGAAAAAAGTGCTTGGAAATTATTGTTATATGATTTTAATAGATCATATTTAATTGGTCCGATATATATAGTGAACGAGTTTTTTTGAAAATTTGAATTGTTAAACGGTATTTTCAAACTTGCACTATAATATTCTCTTTCTCCATGATTGGGGAGAGTTACAAGCCTGCCTTTAAAATAGGCTCCGCCTTCATCGCTAGGATGTTTTGGTGCGATAATTACTGCAAAATATTTATTTTTTACGGCAACCCAATCAATTCTTCCGTTTAATTCTTTTGTAACCGGCTCGCCTTTTTTTGCGTTAATTTTAACTAATTCTCCACCGGAATATGCGTCTGCATTTGCATAGTCGGCTTCTTCAACAGAATTTTTTTCGACGAAGTTAATGCCATGAGACCAAAGAACATCGTAACTATAACCGCTTATGAGTTTGTTCATATTATTAAAAATTATATCGGCTTTCATATTGTATTTATCGCCGTAAAAAGTATAACGCTTCTGAATATATTCATCTTTTCCGAATTTGTAAGTATAAATAATGGTAAGCGAATCGTTCCCTGTTATTTCGTATTTATAATTTTTTGCATTGGAAGAAAAATTTAATTTGGATGTTTTTACAAGCAAACCGTTTTTAGTTACAAATAATAAATTAAAATCGCCGCCTTCTTTATAGTTAATAAGTTGAACATGCGTTGCATAGAAATTATTTGGATTTTTTACTTTGTTATGATACCACGTTTTATATTTTTTTAAATAATATTTTCTAATACGTGCTCCACGGCTGGAAAGTTCTAATTTGACTAAGTCGTTTTCAACGGTAATTATTTTTGCGGGTTTTAATGGAGCTGTAAATATAGCTTTTTTTATGCTTTTTGCAGGTTTTTTAACTTTTGGAATTACTGCAGATTTTTCTTTTTTAAGTTTTTCGTTTCTTTTTGTTACAAGGGTAGTATCCTGCTGTTTTTTGATTTGCGGCTTCGGCTTCGGAGAATTAAGAACAAGCCACACAATTAATATTAAACCGATTAAAACGAATGCTATTGTAGTATTTTTATCCATAAGTTCCTATCCAAAATTAGTCAAGAGGATCATATCCACCTTTGTTAAATGGGTTACATCGTAAAATTCGCCAAGCAGATTTTATTATTCCCCTGAACACACCGTATTTTTTAAAAGCTTGCATCGAATATTCTGAACATGTGGGATAAAAACGACACGAAGGTGGAAACATTGGTGAAATCAGTTTTTGATATAGTCTAATGAGATAGACAAAAACATACCGCATTTTTAAATTTTACTTTTTATTTTATTCATTAAATTTATAAAGCTTGTAAGCATCCGGTTTAAGTATATTTTTTTATGATTTTTTTGATTAATTAAGTTCGGAGAAAAAACAATATAAATTAAAAGATTCGATTCGTTTATTTTTTCTTCTAAAATATATTTATTATTGCGGAAAGCTTCTCTCAATAATCTTTTCATTCTGTTTCTCCAAACGGCATTTCCGGCTTTATGGGAAACTGCGAAGGCAACCTTTATTCCGGATTCATTATTTTTTCGTAACACAAAATATACTGCTTTTAGTTTTTTATCGTCGGAAAAAAGCACATTGCCGTTTGAGTAAATTAAACCGAATTCTTTTTTGCTTTTAATTCTTTCTTTTTTAGAAAGACCAAACTTTTTCAAAGTTTACTTTTCGAAGTTTAAAATTCGTTGCTTACAGTTAATTTTTTTCTTCCTTTAGCTCTTCTGCGAGCGAGGACTTTTCTGCCGTTTTTGGTAGCCATTCTAGCTCTGAAACCGTGCTTATTTTTCCTTTTTCTGTTGCTTGGTTGATACGTCCTTTTCATTAAATCACCTATTAATTAAAAAGAATCAAAATTTACTTAAATTAATCTTAAATCACAATGAAATTTTATAAAGTAACTCGTATAAGATACTATTATTAAAATAGTTAGTTGTCCGGTTATAAATCCCATATAAAAACATTTGAAGTTTGGACCTGCTGCATTTCGACAAGTAAACAATCTCCTGCTGTAGTAGAAGACCTCGAAAAGATTACGGCATCTCTTTATTTAAGTTATTTTGTATCGAATCCTATTCCCGGTGTCCATATTGTATTTATTCCCCAAAGAATATTCCCGTTAGTTTGATAAACACACCACAGCCCTGGTGAGAAATTTCCAATCTTTAATATTCCGGGATAAATATTTAATTGTATATTATAATCGGTCAATCCGCTAAAAAATAATGAACTCATTAATGAGTTATCAATATCATAAAACAATCCTACATTCCAAGTTGTTTTTATATAATCTATGCGGACTTTTTCACGTAATGATACTAACTTTTTAGCTCTTAAACCTAAACCGAGAGAGATTGTTTTATCATGCTCAAATTCATAAGAAAGACCGGTTAATCCATTCATACCGAAATAATAAAATAAATACCATTTTTTCCAAAACGGTATTTTATATTTAATGGAAAAATACTGTCCATTATTATTTAAAGTTCCATTGCTTAAAAGAAATGACGGCTGCAGCGACCAATCGGCTAAATTAAGCGTTTTAGAAAAGAAGTTTTTGACGCTATCAAAACTAAACAGAATTATACCGCCTATATCAAATACGTAAATATCGGCAATCGGATCAACGTTAGTACCTTGGTATTTGTTATTCTCTACTATTTCGTTCAACAAATGATAAATTACCATTGTAGTTAATGAGAAAAGTTTTGGATTTGGGAAATTATGGGAAGAATACCATTCGGTCATGGCTACATAAGTCATACCCCCGCCAATTAAATGCAGTTGGTAGTTAGGCCACCATTGTGCGCCTTTTGTTTTAAGATTAAGCGGAAATATTTCACTTCTAAAAAATTTACTCCATCCGTATTTTGAAATTTGTCGAAACGGATTTAATAAGTTGTTAAATACATTTTGTGCTGATTTGTAATATGGGAATCTCCAAATATTTCTATCATGATGCTGCAGTTGAATTATGTCGTAGCTGCCGTTAAGCAGCAAATTGATAGGATTGTAAAGTGATTCGCTTCCATATTTTTTCCCGGAGTAAAAAAAAGGTCTTTGTGCAAAAATAGTGCTGCTGATACTTATCAAAACTATAAACAGGTAAACCTTCATGTTATCTTAAATCCGGAATATTAATATATTTAGAATTTTTAATATGTTATCTCCGTTGTTTATCGAAAAATCGAATCATTAAAACTATTGGAATCAAAAATAAAATCTAATCTTAATAAAGTTAAAAAATACATTGTAATTTGCATAAATCATAATTGATCAGTTGTTATTTGAGTGCTATTCAGAATATTCTCCAATTTTTTTTACTTAATAACATAACTAAAAGTAATAAAAAATTTTAATTATAATTTTAGTAACGGATAAATAGAAGATACTTTAAAACTTGACATAATCGTTTTTTTTTTTTTTACTTTAATATCCGAATATACTATTTAAAATATTATAGGAGGACGAAATGCAGAAAAGATATATTTATCTATTTATTGCTGCTATATTATTAGCATTGTTCGTTTTATATTCGTGTAATGAACCTAATGTTGTAGAGAATAAAAAGGCAGTAAAGCAAGAAAAACGGTTCTTAAAAAGGCAACATAAAGGAAGCAACTTTTTAGCCTTAACTAAACATCATTTTACTTTAAGTAATCTTAGCAAAGATTCACTTGCCAGAGATGAAATTAAAATACATAATAAAATAATTATAACTGATTTAAGTGAAATTAGAAAAGAAAAACTAACGAAATACTTAAATACACACAAAGTTTCTAAAAACAATAATTTAATACAGCCTGATTATTTTAATTGCGGTGATCATTTTACTTTTTATTGGGAACCCGAAGAATTGTATCGATCAAAATCAGGAAAATGGCTGGGAATATGGCCTCCAAGTGGCATTAATTGGACCAAATTACACGATATATATGGATTTACTAATATTATAGTAAATTTTTCTTATGTTTCTTCTGCACTTGCCGATCATTTTAAACATGATAGTATAATGATTAATTTAAAAGGGACAAATCCTTCTGAAATTATAAATAATGAATCATTTAATTATTATTTTGTTGATGAACCAAATGAAAATGAAATAAATGAAACCGATATTTGGGCATATTCCCAAAACATTAGTTCTAAAAATGTTAACGGGAAATTATTATTAAGTGATTATATGTGGCCATATAGAAATTTATTTTGTTATTTTGCATCGGGTGACCTAGATATAATGAATGAATATTTAAGGTACTCAAACGAATATATTATGTGTGATCAATATGATGGAAATGCTTGTGGAGATGATGCGGACTTTTGGAATGAATATAAATCTGTTTATGGAATGCCCAGTAAAAATCTTTCTAATTGGATAACTTTAAAGCAAAGTGATTCAGATGAATGGGATAATTTACTAAACATTGCATCTTCATGGTCGGCCTTAGGAGCAATGAACCCTATTTGGATTTATGGGGGCGGGGGTTCAGGAGCAGATGAAAACACAATTCGACAGTTCTGTCTATATAGTGCTTGGCCGGATGGCTGGATTGAAGGTAAAAGCAGGGAATATGAAGTTTATTGGAAGTGCGATAACCCTAATCCCTGTAATACCTGCGATTGGAATAATCAGGACGATTGGTACATTTATGCAGTTTATCCTGTAGCTGAGCAATGGTTTTAATGTACCTTAAATATCTACTTTTTTGGAGCTGAATACTTAAAACAATTTTATAGATTTAAAAAATAGGAGAGGACATGAAAATTTTTATTTTATACGTTTTAACACTTTTCTTATTCGTGAGTAGCTCAATAGTTTATTCATCACCCAAAACCAAAATAGTTTCCCAAAAAAAAACTCGCAAATATTTTGATGAAAATAATGATGAAAATGCAGAAGCACAATTAACCGATATTCCTGCATTAGATGATTCAATTTCAAATGAAGTAAATTTTGAGTTAGGTATAGGATCTAATCTTATACTGATGTTCGTAAACAAATACGATTCACAAAATAAAGCAGTAGAAAACTCAATCAAACCTAGCTTTCTTGATATCTTTTTTTCTGTTGGATTTAGATTTCATCAATATTATAATATTAATTTTAGATTTGGATTTGATGAGATTTATGAAGATTTTGGAGGTTTTAACGGAGGGATTTTTTTTGAATCCGGTTTATTTGCTTCTAATATTTTCGGGATACTTGGGATAGATTTTTATAATAATATCGGCAACTCTCACAATACATCGGAAAGTGGTGGGAATTTCATTTTTTATTGTTTAGGTGCTGGTTACAGAGTTTCAAATAATTTTACTTTAAATTTGATGTATTGGTTACCAAACAAAAAAGTGTTTGGTACTAATACGGTTTATAAAGATGATAGTATTATATCTTATGAATCTTATGATAAAATTAATCACGGTCTTGTAAGAATAGGTTTTCAATATTCGTTTATCTTCTAAATTAGTTGTATGAAACTTCCAAAATGTTTTGGAATAAAATAGAATAATTGATAAATGTATAAGTATAAAAAATGGAAAAGATATTAATATTACTATTTCCTTTTCCGGTTTTATTTAGGGCACAGTCTCACTTTATTATTAAAGTGGAATCAATTAAATAAAGGCTAAGCTTTCCCCCATTTCCTGTACAGAAAGTTTCATAATTTAATGTGGTAAAAAATAATAAATATTGTTACTAATTTGAAGAACAATTACTAAAATAAACCTCGCTCGGAGTTCTGTAATTTAACGACTGATGAAGTCTTTTGTAATTGTAGAACTCAAAATATTTTTCAATCCCAAGAATAACTTCTTCAACCGATTGATAATCCTTAAGATAAATAGAAGATATTTTAAACTTGACATAATCGTTTTTTTTTTTTTTTGTTACTTTAACATCCGAATATACTACTTAAAATAATGTAGGAGGGCAAAATGAAGAAAGGAATTATTTCTCTTTTTATTACTACAGTTGTATTAACATTAGTTATTTTATCTTCGTGTAATGAACCGAATGTTATAGAGAACAAAAAGATTGAAAAACAAGAAAAACCGCTTCTTAAAAAAAGGACAATTAAAAGAAATAATTCTGTAGCCGATGTTTCCATAACCGGTAAATTATTAGGATACAATCTCATTGGATATCCTTAGAAACAGATGGAAAACAAAGTGATTTTAATAGGCTTTTCAATAAGGCAAATGATCTCGGTTTAAATACTCTTTGGTTGTATGTAGGAAATTCCAGCGATGTTGATTATTACTTAAATAATTTTGGTGAAGCAGCATTTGAAAATGGTTGGTTAAGAAAATTTATGAAAAAATACAGATATTGGTATAAAT
>CAZXJG010000051.1:0-8728 GCA_964640985.1 uncultured Melioribacteraceae bacterium
CTTTTGTGGACCAGGCAACCGGCGATCTATTAATTACAATCCACAATAAATTTTTAACTAACGAAGAGAAGCAGGTTAATGAACTAAAACAAAGATGGAATTTTCATGTTGTTGTTATAGATCCCGGGCATGGGGGAAAAGATGACGGTGCTATTGGTGTTGACGGGGCGCGCGAAAAAAATATTAATCTATCTATTGCATTAAAACTCGGCAAAATGATAACTAAAAATATGAAAGGTGTTAAAGTGGTTTTTACACGAAAAACCGATAAGTTTGTTGAATTGTATAAAAGAGGAGAAATTGCCAATAAAAATCATGGTAACCTATTCATTTCTATTCATTGTAATTCGTTAAGAAGAAAACCAAGCAGCGTAAATGGAACTGAAGTTTTTCTTTTACGCCCCGGGCGCACAAAAGAAGCTATTAAAATTGCTGAATTTGAAAATAGTGTGATTAGATATGAAGATCATCCACACAGATATAAAAAACTTACTGCTGAAAATTTTATTCTTGTTAGTATGGCACATTCGGCTTATATGAGGTATTCCGAAAAATTTGCCGATTTGCTTAATCAAGATTTCTCAAAATATACAAGGTTAAAAGAAAGAGGTGTAAAACAAGCCGGATTTTACGTTTTGGTTGGTGCTTCGATGCCTGCCGTATTAATTGAAACGGGGTTTATTTCTAATAGAAAAGATGAAAGATATCTTGCAAGTTCACGAGGACAATATGCAATTGCAAGAGCGGTTTTTAATGCTATTAAATCGTATAGAAGGTACTATAAAAAAACCTCGCAAAATGAATAAGAAATATTAAATAGTCATTAATTGCTGCCGATTATGTGATTGTTAAAATAAATTTCGTTCTTGTTAAATTGTTTTTAAGAATAATTAATTTATACAAACAATATTCCCTTTGGTTGTTAAGGAAATGTTCTTTTGAATTCATGTCATTAAATTTCCTTACCGGTAAAATTTGATATTAAATTTTTTAAGAAATAACTTAACATATCTAAAATATATAGGATGGTAAAATTAGTATGACAAATGCACAAAAATGGATGGCGGCTTTTTTAGTAATGTTTTTACTTTTGTTTTTTGTTTCTCAATTAACAGAAAATGGAAGTAATTCTAATAGGGCTGAAAATTTTTATAATATAAATAAGTTTGAACAAACTTCCGAGAATGAAAATTCTGCAGCGCTCGTAAAAAAATTCGGCTGTACAAATTGTCATGGCGATAATTTAAGAGGCACTCAAAAAGCTCCCGATTTAATTATTGCAAAAAAATATTGGACTAAAAATAATTTAATAAATTATTTAAGAAACCCTGCTTCGTATGGTAAAGGCGAAAGATTTGTTGAATATTTGAAAAAATATAAAGTAAATATGAGATCGTATAATAATGTTGATATAAAAACACTTGGGAAAATCGCCGATTACATCATAAATTTACACAAATAATTTGACTATCAAAATTCGAAAATAACAGTTTCTGACTGCCTTATGTTTTTTAGGTGCTGTTATGCCACGTGTTCTTTCTTTTTTTTGAATTTTGAGGCATATTTTTTTTAATTTCTTCAAGTTGCTTTCTATAAACTTCAGGGTTTTCCTTATGCAATTTAGATAAAGCTTCCCTTTGCTTACGCATGAATTCTACCGCTTTAAATTTTTCTTTAATTTCTTTCATGGCTCAATTTACAGTTTCAATTATCAAAAATTATTCTAATCAAACAATAAAAAGTTATTCATCCGCTCTAAGATTGTTTTTGCATTATATTGTTGTATCTCAATAGCTAAGATGTTTATTTAAAAGATACCTAAAAAAATCAAAATAAATATGGTTCTGCATCAGGAGATATTTTTTTTAATATTTTAATTTGTTCTAAACCTTTTGTTTTATCCCCCAATTCAAAATAAATGTTTTGTAAATAAAAATGTGCAATTGAATTAAGCGGGTTAATTTTAACGGCTTTCAAAAAATATTTTATAGATGTTTTAATATCCCCCGCAAAATATAAAGTGTATCCAATGGTAGTATATGCTTTATCAGCAGCAAGCGGGCACTCTTTTGTAATTAATAAAGATTTTTTAATTATACTTTTTACCAGATTATAATTTTTTGTTTTCAAAAATTTAAGAAATAAACCGTTTGCATCTATATAATTCCCAACAAATTTAACATCACAAATTTCCGCAGAAAAATTTTGTTTATTCTGTATTAATTGGATCTTATTTTTTTTAGTAAATATAGGCAGCAATTGATTCATCCGGTTTGAGTAAAAAAGCTGTGTATAATAATTATTGAGAAAATCTTTTTTTGAAAACAATGCAGCTTCCGGGTATGCAGTTGGTTTTGCTCCGGCAGGAAATATTATATAATCGGGCTTTTGGGAAAGCACATAATCAACATTATATTTATTTTCCCGCCAAAGCACAGAAACATTTTCCGCAATTCCCGGAACTTCCTTCGGATGATGGGCTATATATTCATTAGTTAAACCGATTAAGTCTATTATTTTTGCACCGGAATAAAATGAAAAAGAACCTATTGTTGAGATTGCCACTGTTGCAATTCGATTTTTTATTGCTTGTTGACGGTTTACCCAATCTGCATAAATTTTCATCTTGAACACCAACCCTCTTTCGTATCCTCGCCATTTTTGTGCTTTCTGCATTTCGTACTTGTTTGTTAAATGGGCTATGAAAATATTCGAAATTAAAACGGTGAAAATTATTGCTGTGCTGAAAATCTTACTGTAATTTTCATAAAGAATAGTGCCGAATACTTGGAAGAATTTTCCGAATAGGATAAAAATAAGAGGCAGAACCGGAAGAAAAAACCTATCCATCGGTAATACATCACCACCGATAAAAATCACACTTATAATGTATGTTGTTATTATAAAATAAAATAGATTTAATTGATTACGAAGGTCTTTAAATTTATATAGTAATAACGGTAAAATTAGAATTGAACCGTATAATAAATCAAACTTTGCAAAATATGAAAAATACTTAAATCCTCTTATCAAATAAAAAGAAGAAAAACCGACTTTTGCATAAAATGTATTTGGGAAAACATATCCATAGTATGTAATTCTAAATATTAAATAAATGGAATAGGGAATTACAAAGACGCCTAATTCACGTAGCAAAATATTTTTTAAATAATAAAAAAAATTTTTGTCTTCAGAAAGTTTATATTTTTTTAAAAATAAAAGTTTATGTAAATAAAAAAGGATGAATAAAAAAACACCTTCGGGGCGTGTTAACGATGCAAGCAAAAAGGCAAAAGAAAATTTATAATTCGGTTTTTCCTTTTTGTCGTCTTTGATATAAAAATAAATGCCGGATAAAATTAAAAAAACGAATAAACTTGTTTCCATACCGCTTACCGCCCAGTAGATAAAGCCGACAGAGAAAACAAGTAGCAAAACCGGTATCAAATCAAAATAATATAAAAGATTAAATTTTGTAACTGTTTTATTTTTAAAATGCAGTATATTAGCCGAAATAAGATAAGTCTCAAAAAGAATTAAAATTCCAAAACCAATTGATAAATATTGAGAAATACTTACATAATCGAAATGCATAAATCCGATTAAACTTAAAATCAAGATCCATAAAAAATTCGTATAACCTTCTACATATTCACCCGGGTTAAAAACTAATCCTCTGCCGTTAAGAAAATTTCTCACATATCTGAACGTTGTATAAGCATCGTCCTGAATAAATTTTAACGATTGACAATAGTATATGAAAATAATGGTGAGGATTATTAGAAAGGAAAAAATAACGATACGGTGAAGTTTTTTCATTTTTAAATTAAAATTATTTTAAAAGATTTCGATACTGAGAAAAATTATCTGATGACATTGTATAATAAAAATAAAACATCGAAAAACTAAAGGAATAATTTTTTGTTGAAGATAGGTGGAAATAGCAGTTCATTTTTTATTTCACGGTTAAACACTTATTATAAAATTTTGAAAGATCTTTAATTATATCTCCGGTTAGAATAATATTGTACTTTAAATTATCTCCTACAACTTTTATCTCTGCATGTTGTGTATCTAAAATTTGTTCAATTAAATTTTTAGGAACCTTCACATACATAAGTTCCATCACGCCGACAACACCATCTTTTTTCCGTAAAGGATATCTGCGCGGTAAAAGTGTGTATTTTTCACTTTCTATGCTAAGTATAATTTTATTTAAAAGTGCCCAATTGCTGCCGACATATTTTATTATAAAATTATAACTTTTTACCGAATTGATTTTCTCAAACTCGAATTTTAAATACGATTCGAAATAATCTGAAATAGCAATTCCCTTAACCCGGATAGGTGTAGATGTAATTGTTAAAAAATTAGGATTACTTGGGTCGGTTCTTTTAATAATTTTGAAACTTGAAGAACAACCGGATACTGTAAAAATTAAAATAATAATACCAAAAATGGTTTTAATTTTTTTCATTTTTCGTTTTAATTTGAATGATATAATATCTACGCTTAAAAGTTGTTTAATTTTTTTAATTAACGCAAATATCCTTTCGTTTGTGTAATTTTAATGACTTATTTTTTTTATTCCAAAAACTTAATTTTTTCATCAGCAGGTAATTCTTGAACATCTCTTAATTTTCTTTCGATTGTTCTGGTTTTTTTTGTAGCATCATTAATAGTCTTACTAGCCTGATCTAATTTTTGTTGAGTCTTTTCCAATATTTCTCCGAACTTACCAAATTCGTTTTTCACTGCGCTAAGCAATTTCCATACTTCACTTGACCGCTTTTCAATTGCCAAAGTTCTAAAGCCCATTTGTAAGCTGTTAAGTAAGGCGGCTAAGTTTGTAGGACCTGCGAGAATAACTCTATATTCCCGTTGAATATGTTCTGTCAAACCTGCTCTGCGTAAAACCTCGGCATATAAACCTTCGATAGGCAGAAACATTATCGCAAAATCAGTGGTATGAGGAGGATCTAAATATTTATCGGAAATTGTTTTTGCCTCTTGTTTAATTCTGCGTTCAATAAATTTTGAAATTTCCAAAATTGATGCGCTATTACCGTTATCTTGAGCATCAAGTAATTTTTGATAATCTTCAAGTGGAAATTTCGCATCAATGGGTAACCATACAATATTGTCTTTGGAATTATCACGTCCGGGCATTTTTATTGCATATTCCACTATAGCAGTGCTTCCTTTTTTGGTGGAAACATTTTTTGCATATTGTTCAGGTGCAAGAATTTGTTCTATTAAATTACCCAATTGAACTTCGCCCCACGTTCCGCGTGTTTTTACATTTGTTAATACCCGCTTTAAATCACCAACCCCATTGGCTAATTTCTGCATCTCTCCTAAACCTTCATAAACACTTTTTAGTTGTGAACTGACAAGCTTAAATGATTCGCCTAATCTTTTTTCTAATGTATTGTGTAGTTTTTCATCAACAGTAAGACGCATTTCTTCTAATTTTTTACTATTATTTTCCTGAATCTCTTTTAATTGCGATGCAACCAGTTCTCTAAGTTTATCGAATCTCTTTTCATTAGATTCCGTTAGTTTTGTTAAGCGTTCTGAAAAAATATCCAATTGATTCTTTTGCATTTTTGAAATATCTGTCATTCTGTTAAATAATTGATCTCCGAAAAGTTTTATGGAATTACTAAGTTCTTCGCGTGCAGTTTTCGCATTGTTTAACGATTCAGTGCGATTACGTAAAAATTCATCCCGTAATATTTTTGATTGTTCTTGCGAGTTTTCAGCGAAATGTTCTTTTATTAATTTCTCTAAATCGTTATAACTTTGTTTTTTAGAATTTCTAATCAAAAAAAACAGAATAATGATTACTAATATTAACAATAATGATTGAATAAGTATGATACTTAACTCCATTGATCTTCCTCGCAGATTCGACCACCAATGCAGCCGGAAAGTAAAGAATAATTAAAATAACTACACTATTTTTTTGCCAATGTTTTTATAGAATTGTCAAATTCCGATATTAGTTTATCAAAAACTTCTTTTACCGGAAGAATTTTATTTATTAAACCGGCACTTTGACCCGCTTCTAAAATTCCCTCATTTTCATCACCTTCAAAAATACCGGTTTTCTCTCTTTTTTTGCCTAACAATTTTAACAACTCATCTTTATCAGCACCGTTAAATTCAGTTTCCAAAGCTTTTTTACTAAATTCATTTTTTATAACACGTGTTAGCCCTGCCTTTTTCAAGATTAGAACGGTATCGGTATCTTTTGCCTGCATCACTTTTTGCTTATAAACGGGATGGGCTGAAGATTCAATTGTAGCCGCAAACCGCGTGCCTATTTGAACACCCTCGGCACCTAATGCAAAAACTGCAGCAATCGCTCTTCCATCGGCAATTCCGCCGGCGGCTATAACAGGGATATTTAAATTATCAACTAATTGAGGAATAAGTGTTAAAGTCGTAAGTTCGTCTGCACCATTATGCCCGCCTGCTTCCACCCCTTCGCCTACAACCGCATTACATCCAATACTTTGGGCTTTTAAGCCGTGTTTTACCGAGGCAACAATATGCACGACGGTTAAATTATGTAATTTTAATTTATCTATAAATTTTGCGGGATTGCCTGCCGATGTAAAAACAATTTTAATACCTCCTTTAATTGTAACATCAATTAGTTCCCCGGCATCTTCTCTTAAAAGAGGTATATTAACTCCAAACGGTTTATCGGTTGCCGATTTACATTTACGGATGTGTTCCATTAAAAGCTCCGGTTTCATTGAACCCGAGCCTATTAACCCAAAGCCCCCGTTGTTGGATACTGCCGAAGCCAATTTCCAACCTGATACCCAAATCATTCCGCCTTGTATGATAGGATATTTTACGTTTAATAATTCTGTTATTCTATTTTTAATATTCATAATTTTATAAAAATTTATTTTTTAAGTTAAATAATTCAACCGACATTATCTAATCGGCATGTTGATAATAGCATCGGTATTTTTTAGGTTTGTTATGTTAATTAAACTAAATAAAAGGAGTTAGATGCGAGCTGTTATTCCTGTTGCGGGTTTTGGAAAAAGATTGAAACCGCATACTTTTTCAATTCCCAAAGTGTTAATTAACGTTGGTGATAAACCGATTTTAGGACACATCTTAAAAGGACTTATCGATGAGGGCATCACAAAAGCTACATTTATAATTGGATATTTAGGTGAAAAGATTATTGAATATGTAGGTAATGAATTCCCCGAAATTGAAGCTGAATTTGTAGAACAAAAAGAAATGTTAGGCTTAGGACACGCTATTTATACAGCTGTTCCTACTTTTAATGATGAGGAGATCTTTATTATACTGGGCGATACGATATTTGATGTTGAACTAAAAAACGTACTAAATCAAAAAAAGACATCTCTCGGAGTTAAAACCGTTGATGACCCCAGTCGATTCGGTGTTGCGGTTCTTAAAAACGGTAAAATTGAAAGGTTGATTGAAAAGCCCAAAACTCCTATATCAAAATTAGCACTTGTCGGTTTATATTATATTGCAAATTCAAAACTTCTTGCAAGTTGTTTAACTGAATTAATTGAAAGAGAAATAAAAACAAATGATGAGTTCCAATTAACCGATGCTCTCCAACTTATGATTGACAAAGGAGAGACAATTACCACTTTCCTTGTAGACGGCTGGTATGACTGCGGTAAAGCCGAAACTTTATTGTCTACTAATAGATTTTTGCTTTCAAAAAACGGTACAAAGAGAAAATTTGATAATGTTATAATTATTCCGCCTGTATTTGTGGCTGAAAGTGCTAAAGTATCTAATTGTGTATTAGGTCCCTATACTACTGTTAGCGATAAATGTGAAATTTATGATAGTATAATTAAAAACTCGATAATCAATTCAGGTGCTCTAATTCATAAATCTTTGCTGGAAAATTCAATTATCGGTAATAACGCAGTAGTTAAAGGGAATTTCAAAAAATTAAACGCCGGAGATTCTTCGGAAATAGAATTTTTTTAATAATAATATAGGAATAGAAAATCAGATGCCATATTTATTTACATCAGAATCAGTAGCGGAAGGGCATCCGGATAAAATGTGTGATGCAATTTCGGATAGCGTATTAGATGCGCTTTTATCTAAAGACCCAAATTCACGTGTAGCATGTGAAACTTTTGTTACTACCGGACTTGTTCTTGTGGGTGGAGAAGTAACAACCAATACGTATGTAGATATTCCGGAAGTAATTCGTAATACAATTAAAAACATTGGATATACAAATGCGGCATATAAATTTGATTCGGAATCCTGTTCCGTATTAAACGCAATTCATTCTCAATCGCCCGATATTGCAATGGGTGTTGATAAAGGAGGAGCGGGAGATCAAGGTTTAATGTTCGGTTATGCTTGTGATCAAACGCCTGAATATATGCCGATGCCGATTATGTATGCCCATAAATTAGTTAAAAAATTGGCGGATATTCGAAAAAAAAATAATGCTTTAATGCCTTATTTACGTCCCGATGCAAAATCGCAGGTTACTATTGAATATGATGATAATAACAAACCTTTACGTGTAGATAATGTTGTAATTTCTACTCAGCACGATAAAGGAATAAATCAAAATAAAATAAAAGCCGATGTTATTAAATACGTAATTAAAGAAGTAATCCCGGAAAAATATCTTGATAAAAAGACGAAATATTTCGTAAATCCGACCGGAAGATTTGAAATAGGC
>CAZXJG010000051.1:8738-19351 GCA_964640985.1 uncultured Melioribacteraceae bacterium
ATGGCGGTTGGGCGCCTCACGGCGGAGGTGCATTTTCCGGGAAAGACCCGTCAAAAGTTGACCGAAGCGGAACTTATGCGGCAAGACATATTGCAAAAAATATTGTTGCTGCTAAAATGAGTAAAGAATGTTTAGTGCAGTTGGCTTATGCAATCGGTGTAAGTGAACCGGTTTCAATTTTTGTTAATACTAAAGGAACGGGGATAATACCCGATACGGAATTATCAAAAATGATTAAAAAGGAAATTGATTTAACACCAAATGGAATTATAGACCGTTTACAATTAAGAAAACCGATTTATCTGCAGACTGCTGCTTATGGACATTTTGGAAGAAAGGGCAAAGATTTCACTTGGGAAAAATTAGATTTAGTAGACAAATTTAAAAAGTACATTTAATAAAAAATTAGGAGTGGAATAAATTAATGGATTATAAAGAAGGAAAATACAAAGTTAGCGATTTAAAATTAGCAGCCGAAGGCAGAAAAAAAATTGAATGGGCCGAATCAAGAATGCCTGTGATGATGTCTTTTAGAGAAAAATATAAAAATTCCAAACCATTGAAAGGTTATAAAATTGCCGGATGTTTGCACGTAACGAAAGAAACCGCAGTGTTAATTGAAACCTTAAAAATTGCCGGCGCTAAAGTCAGTTGGTCGGGTTGTAATCCTTTATCAACGCAAGATGATGTAGCTGCCGCTTTGGCGAAAAACAATGTTGAAATTTATGCTTGGCACGGACAAAATGTAAAGGAGTTTTACTGGTCTATTGAAAGAACTTTGGATACGAAACCAAACTTAACTTTGGATGATGGTGCCGATTTAATATTCACTATTCATAATAGATTTCCCGAGTTAGCTGAGAACGTAATAGGCGGTACTGAAGAAACAACTACAGGAGTTCATAGATTGCGCGCTATGGCTGAAGCTAAAAAATTATTATATCCTGTATTTGCCGTTAACGATGCGGAAACAAAATGGGATTTTGATAATGTTTACGGCACCGGCCAATCGTCATTAGACGGAATTATGCGAGCTACTTCAGTGCTGCTGGCCGGTAAAAATTTTGTTGTTGCCGGTTATGGACATTGCGGCAAAGGAGTTGCAAGCAGAGCCAAAGGACTTGGTGCAAACGTTATTGTTACCGAAGTAAAACCTACCGCGGCATTAAAAGCCACTCTGGAAGGTTTTACCGTTATGAAAATGGACGATGCGGCAAAAATTGGTGATATTTTTATTACCGCTACCGGTGTTAAAGATATTATTACAAAAAAGCATTTCGAAAAAATGAGAGACGGCGCAATAGTTTGTAATACCGGTCATTATGATTGTGAATTGAACCTTAACCATATTGAAGCTTTGGCTAAAAGTAAACGTACTGTTCGTCCTAATAATGAAGAATATCGACTCAAAAACGGTAACAGGATTTATGTGCTTGCTAAAGGCAGATTAGTTAATCTTGCGGCTGCCGAAGGGCATCCTTCCGAAGTTATGGATATGTCTTTTGCTAATCAATTTATGTCGCAGATGCACTTAACCGGATTGGATAAAGAAGGTATTTTATTAGAGCCTGATGTTTACGATATTTCCAAAGAACAAGATCAGGAAATTGCCAGTGTTAAGCTTAGAACAATGGGTTTCAAAATAGACAAATTAACAAAAGAACAGGAAAAATATATGAATGACTATAGTGCAGGAACATAATTTATTTCATTGGGATTATCCTTTTTATCAAAATTGGATAATCCTTTTCTTCGTTAATTTTTTAGATATTGGGAATGAATAATTATTGAAAATTTCCGTTTTATAATTAACACCCTAAATTTTATCCCTTATAATATCCTTGCTTTTCATTCCCATTTTAACAATGTTCAACTTTAAAATTCTTACTTCAAACTATTTGAGTATTAAACAAATGTTAAAAAAATCAATATTGATAATAATGTGGATATTTATTTCTTTGAACATGACAGAAGCTCAAACAGTAATTGGAAAATACGCAGGTTCATTTTTATCCATTGGCGTTGGAGGACGTGCTTTAGGGATGGGCGGCGCACAGGTTGCAGTTGTTAATGATGTTACAGCCGGATATTGGAATCCTGCCGGATTAGCAAGAATTAATTATCCTCAAATTGCATTGATGCATGAAGAACATTTCGGAAGTTTGGTAAATTATAATTACGCTGCCGTGGCAATACCTTATGGTAAAGACATGAGCTTTGGTTTCAGTGCAATCAGATTAAGCGTCGATGGAATTCCCGATACCCGGCATGCTTTGATTGATCAAACAACGGGTCAAGTTATTCAAGATATTAATAATCCCAATGCTCGTTTGGATCCGAGTAAAATAAAAGAATTCAGTGATACCGACTGGGCATTTTTTCTTACTTTCGCGAAAAAACATTCCGATAAATTGTACTGGGGTGCAAACATAAAGATAATTAAAAGAAATATTGCCGAATTTTATGCAACCGGAATTGGCTTTGACGTTGGTGCACTTTATATGCCAATTCATAATTTATATCTTGGCGCAAATTTAATGAATATAACTACAACCGTTGTAGTATGGAGTACAGGTAGAAATGAATTGATTACGCCTACTGCAAAAGTTGGAGCCGCTTATTCATTCAAATTTCTCGGCGGTACTTTTACACCTGCTATGGATTTTGATATTCGTTTCGAAAACAGACGATTTGCCTCGAATTTTAATATTGGTCCAATAAGTTTCGATATGCATGCGGGTTTGGAATTTAATTATAAAAATATTTTTTCTCTCCGCGGTGGATTTAATGATATAAAACAATTTACGATCGGCGCCGGGATCAAACTACCGAAATTAACCATCGATTATTCTTTCGCGCGTATGGCCGAATCTAGTTTTGAGCGGCTACCCGACACACACAGAATATCCCTTATTTTAACATTAGCAGAACCCCGTTACAAAAGAACCAACAGGCAATAGATGGTTTTGAATAATTGTTGGAACCATTACTTTGTGAAAGCAGACTAATTATTAAAAACAAATAACCTTTTACTATTCACCAGTTGCTATAATTTTCAATTATTTAAGTATTATTTTATTTAAGTTTTAATAAATTTTTTCGATAATATTATTACGGATTTTTTATAATGATATTTAAAGAAAAAAATATCTTGTAAAATTTAAAAAATAAATAAACTATTTTATACTAATGGTTATCGTTATACGTCTAATATTAACCGATAACAAAAGTAGAACAAGAATTAATTTGCTGCTTTGCAAAAAAGTAACGAAATTACAAAGATGTAAAATGTGGATAAATAATCAGTCTAACAAAAAGAGCAGATTTATTTTCATATTACCTTTTGACCCAAATTTACCATTAGTACAATTTACTTCCGGTAAAAAATCATTTCTAATGAAGTCTTTAGGCTTATTGAAATTTCTCATATAATGGATTTTAATAATGGAAACTAACGACCAAGAATATCTTACATTACTTCAGACAATTATAGAAAGCCCAAATGAAGTTGTGATTTTTGCCTTGGATAAAAATTATTGTTATACGCTGTTTAATCAAAATCATAAAAAAACTATGAAAACAATTTGGGGCGTTGATATTGAAGTTGGAATGAATATGCTGGATTTGATTAAAAAGCCGGAAGATAGGGAAAAAGCGAAAAGGAATTTTGACAGAGCATTAAACGGC
This sequence comes from uncultured Melioribacteraceae bacterium, assembly GCA_964640985.1. GTDB lineage: Bacteria > Bacteroidota > Ignavibacteria > Ignavibacteriales > Melioribacteraceae > CAZXJG01. Next base: position 12,426 of record CAZXJG010000051.1, read on the forward strand.
GAAAAATTTACTGTTATAGAAGAGTACGGAGATGAAAAATTAAAAAGAGCATTTTATGAAAATAGATATAATCCGATTATAAACAAAGACAGAGAAATAATAGGACTTACGTTATTTTTAACGGATATCACCAAAGTACGTGAAAATGAAATTAAACTTGAAAAACTGAATAATGAATTAGAAAAACGAATAAAAGAGAGAACCGAAAAATTAAAGATAAGTGAGGAAAAGTATAGAGGATTGGTAGAAAATTCTTCCGATGCTATTATTATATATACCGATGGAAAAATTGTTTTTGCAAATTCCGGGGCAGTTAAATTAGCAAGAGCAAAAGACGTGCATGATTTAATCGGTAAATCGATAATGAGTTTTGTGGATAAAGAATCTAAAGACATTGTAAAAGAGAGAATTTCGAAGTTGTTAAGTAAAAAAAATGCTGGGCTTCCGGTTCAAATAGAAAAGTTCAAACGCTTGGATGGTACAACTTTTTATAGCGAAACGATGGCGCATAGTTTTTATTATAATGGAACTCTTTCCGTTCAAGTAGTAATTAGAGACATTACCAATTTATTAGATGAACGCCATAAGTTGGATCAAACCAGTAAAATTTACAGACGTGCTATCGAAAACATTCAAGGTGTTCCATACAGTATGAATTACGATGATCTGACTTATATATTTTTAGGAGAAGGAATTGAAAAATTAATTGGAATTCCTGCAAATGAAATAGATTTTAAAACTTGGCGCGAAAGAATAATGGATTTTGAAATTATAAAAGAAACCGAATTAAGTCAAAAGGAATATGCCAAAGCCTTTCGTAGTGGTGAACTGTCATCTTTTGGTGCCGATTATAAAATAAAATTGCCTAACGGAAAATTCAAATGGATAAGCGATAATTCGATTCCAATCAAGGACGAAAATGGAAAGGTTACCGGTTCATTAGGAATTTTACAGGATATTACGAAAAGGAAATTATCTGAACTGAAATTACAAGAAAGTGAGCAGAAATACCGCAGTATAACAGAAAAATCGAATGATGGAATAGTACTTATTAACAATGAAGGTATTATAACCGAATGGAATTACGCTATGGAAAAATTAAGCGGTATTTCGAAGAGTGAAGCAATCGGTAATTTAATTGAAAATGTGTTTTATCGTTTAATCCCGAACACATACAATAATCCTCCATTAAAAAAAATGATAAAATTAAAAATAAAAAAAGCTTTTTTGCAAAAAGATAATGATGTAAATAAAGCGCTGCAGGAAATAACCATTCAAAGAACCGATGGAGCTAAAGCAGTCATCCAAATTTCCAATTTTATGTTTGATACTGCCGACGGAGCAATGGTGGGTGGAATTATTCGAGATATTAGTAAACAAAAAGAGATAGAAGAAACGCTGAAAAAAGCAAAAGAAATGGCGGAAAAATCGAATAAATTTAAATCGGAATTTTTAGCTCAAATGTCACACGAAATTCGTTCACCTATAAATGTTATTCTTAGTTTCACCGGCTTAATTAGGTCTGAAATTGAAGATGAACTGGATGAGGATCTTCGCGATGGTTTTTATTCTATTGAAAGAGCCGGACAAAGAATTATCCGGACAATCGATTTGTTATTGAATATGTCTGAAATTCAGACCGGTGTTTACGATTATATCCCCAAGAAAATCAACATGTTTGAAGATATCCTTTCCCCGCTTTTTTCACAATATAAAATATGGGCGAAAGAAAAGAAATTAAATATAGTTTTAACAAAAAATACCGATGATACGATTATTACTTGTGATGAATATTCGGTTACACAGATATTTGCTAATCTCATTGATAATGCTATTAAATATACAAACGACGGCAAGGTTGAAATTAAAGTAGAATATGATGGCACTGATAGATTGGCTGTTTCGGTTGCCGATTCGGGAATTGGAATTGCACAAAATTATTTACCTACATTGTTCGATATTTTTTCACAAGAAGAGCACGGCTACACCCGTAAATACGAAGGAAGCGGGTTAGGACTTAGTTTAGTAAAAGAATATTGCCTGATGAATAACGCTCAAATAAAAGTTGAAAGCCAAAAAGGTAAAGGAAGTAAATTTATTGTTACCTTTTTAAAGAACAACTAAATTATGATTGAAAGATTGAAAGATTCAAAGATTGAAAGATTCAAAGATTGGATGGGTATATTAGAAAATGATTGATAACGGCTTAATAATGGCAGATGGTGTAAGGATATTCCAAAGTCAACAAACTTGTGATTATTTTCAACCATACAGCCATAGCGCGGCAAGCCGCAAGATAGAAGTCGGAAGTTGGAAGACATGCGTGGAACTTCGGACTTCAAACTTCAAGCCCAAAAAAAACAATGAAATTGGAAGATAAAATAAATATTTTAATTTGCTGATTGCTGATTATGTTTTAACTAATTTCCTTTACATAAAAAAACAAAAATATTGTTGAGAATAATATACCTGATATAAAAAATATTGAGCAGGGCAGAACTTTGTTGTGAACAATAACATAATTGGAATTATAAACAAGATGAAATTTCGTACTGAAGTTATCATTAATAAATATCCGGTTCAAATTGAACATCAATCGCAAATTATTACATTCGGTTCCTGTTTTGCACAAAATATCGGGGAATATTTTAAGTTTTACCGTTTTAATATTTTAGAAAATCCTTTCGGGGTTTTATATAACAGTGCGTCCATATACAATAGTATTAATCTGCTTTTTGAAAATAAAAAATTCAAAAAAAGTGATTTAATTTATTACCGAGAACAGTGGCATAGCTTTTATCATCATGGTAATTTTTCGGAAACGGATTGGAAAAAATGCGTACAAAACATAAATAATTCACTTAAAAATGCATTGAAATTTTTAGAAAATTCAAAATTTGTAATTTTAACATTTGGTACTTCGTACGTTTATAAATTCAACAAAACAAATTTTATTGTATCAAACTGTCATAAGCTGCCGCAATCGGATTTCACCCGGTTTAGATTGAGTGTAACGGAAAATATCAATTATATATCTTCAACTATAAAACTATTATCTCAAATAAATCCCAATATAAATGTTATATTAACTGTAAGTCCGATCCGGCATTTAAAAGACGGCGCTATGGGAAATCAGCTCAGTAAAGCTTCGTTATTATTGGCAATTAACGAGATAGTAAATAATACAGATAATAGTTATTATTTCCCTTCCTACGAAATTATGCTTGATGAATTAAGGGATTATAGATTTTATGCACAAGATATGCTACATCCAAATAAAACGGCTACCGATTATATTTGGGAAAAATTCAGTAATGCTTTTTTTTCGGATGAGTGCAAACTAATAATGAAGGAAGTAGAAAAAGTTTCGAAAGCAAGAAATCATATACCTAGAAATAAAGAAGTAAAATCATATAAAACTTTTTTATTAAATCAAATTGACCTTATTGATAAATTAATTAAAAAATATCCGCATCTTAATCTTTTAGATGATAAAATATTTTTTGAATCACAGCTAAATAATCATTGAATATCTGCATTTATTGTAAAATATTAAGATATTGGGCAATCAAAAATTAGTAAGTTCCGATTTATGGGTTACAAGCATTGATACTGTAAAAAGTTTTAATATAACAAACACCCCAAACGAAATTGAGCTTAATCCAAGTTGGTCATCCGACGGTAAAAGTATTGTTTATAATACGTCAAAAGGTGAAATCAAAATTATTAATCTGAAAATTGAATAAATAAAGAGACTGTGATATGAAAAAAATATTAATATGGTTATTGTTTTCCTCTGTAATCGTTGGTCAAAGTGTTACTGTTATTCAAATAAAACAATTGAATAAAAAAAGCAGCGGTGCTTTCTACTTCCCTCAATTTAGTCCTGACGGGAGTAAAGTACTTGTTACGTCGGAAAACTTTAAAGGACTTTCGTATATCGATATAAAAACCGGTAAGATAAAAAGGATAAATAATTATCAAGGTGCAGGTTATAAACCGGTATTTTTACCGGATAATAGCGGAGTAGTTTTTAAATCATATCAATTTGTAAATGGCAGGAAATATTCTTCTTTAATTATTCAAAACTTTGCAGAGAAAGGCATCAAGGTATTGGAATCGAACCAAAGGATATTATCCCCACCGAAAATAGTTAACGGACAAATATTTTTCAGGATATCAAACAGAAATAAAATATTCAGTATTTCAAAAGAAAAACATACTGAATCGATCAAAAATAATGAACCGGTAGTTTACATTAAAAATTCCAAAATAATACTTCTTAAAAATGGAATTGAAAAAACAATTGCACCGTTTGGTGACGGGATATATGTATGGGCTTCCCTTTCACCCGACAAAGAGAAATTATTATTTACTTACGGCAGCAAGGGGAGTTTTGTAACCGACCTCGATGGTAAAATATTGGTGAAATTGGGCAATATACACGCACCGCGTTGGTCGCCCGACGGCAAATGGATTGTGTGTATGAATGATAAGGATAACGGTGTAAGATATCTTTCTTCGGATATTTATGTTTTTTCTTCCAATGGTAGTAAAAAATTCCAAATCACGAATACAAAAGATAAAATTGAAATGTATCCGCGCTGGTCGCCCGACGGCAAAAATTTGGTTTTTCATACTTTAAATGGAATAATTTACGAAGCAAGATTAAAAATTACAGAGAAATAAGATGAGATTAAAAAATTCTATTTTTATTGTTTTATTGATTTTTTCAACACAATTATTTGCACAAGATTTTACAGGGATCAGAATTTATATTAATCCGGGGCACGGCGGGCACGATATAGGTGGTAGCGCTGATGACAGATATGTTCCGCAAACCGGTTTTTGGGAATCGGATGGAAATTTAGAAAAGGGACTTTATTTACGCGATATTTTAAAATCGATGCACGCTACCGTAAAAATGAGCAGAATAACGAACACATCGGCAGATGATCTGCCTCTTTCGGTAATTGATACGGATGCAAATAATTTTGACGCCGACTATTTTCATGCTATACATAGTAATGGTGATAATGGTAAATCTAATTATACTTTGGTACTTTATAAAGGAACGGATGATAACCCTGCTTCCCCCGAAGCTAAAATAATGAGCGCCATTATGGCTGAAAATATTTACAAAGCTCATAGAACAAGAGCAGAATATATTCACGGAGATAAAAGTTTTCTCGGATTTTATTTAGGGGTACTTAGAACATTAAATATGCCGGGTACCTTATCCGAAGGTTCATTTCACGATTATATACCCGAATCGTGGCGCTTGATGAACACATACTATTGTAAACAAGAAGCGTGGTCTATTGCTCAATCATTCATCGAATATTATCATCTGCAAAATTTGAAAGTAGGATTTATTGCCGGTATTTTACGCGACCATTCCGAAAAAGTAAATTATTATTCAATTCCCGGTACAAACGATTCTTATCTGCCTGTTAATCTTTCGGTTGAATTGTTAAATCCTAATAAAAAGATATTTCATGGCGACGATAACAATAACGGATTTTTCTTTTTCGATTCGGTAAAACCCGGTAATTACACACTAATTATGAATGCGGAATATTACAAACCGGATACCGTTTCCGTCTCGGTATCGACTAATAAAACTTCATTTGCCGATAGATTTTTAACTTTGGTCCCCGATTATAATCCGCCTGAAGTTATCTCGGTAAATCCGTCAAACGGCAGCAGCCATTCAGATTTAGCTACTGCGATAAATTTGAATTTTAATATATGGATGAATAAAACATCAGTAAAAAATTCATTTACAATTTCACCTCAGGTAAATGGTAATTTCAAATGGAGTAATAACGATAAAACAGTCAAATTTATTCCAAAGCAAAAATTATCGCCTGGAATAAATTATAAAATAAACATTTCAACAAATGCCGAAAGCCATTTCGGTATAAAAATGCCGCAAAGTTTTTCTTCTGATTTTACAACCCGTTCCAAATTGAATTTGATTTATATTTATCCTGCAAATGGGCAATCGGATATTAGTACAACTGTCCTAATTAAACTCCAATTTGATGCCGGAATAAATCCGAATTCATTAGGCAATAATATTTTATTTTTAGATAAAAACAATAAATCTGTTCCTCTGTTTGTTTATCAATCCGGATATCCTAACGGACTGATTCAATTTGAACCTTCAAAACCTCTTAATATTAATTCTAATTATAAAATTATACTTAAAGCCGGTATAGGTGATGTAGAAGGATTAAACTACAATGAGAATAATGAATTTACTTTTACTACGGAAAAAAGCAGATATGTTTCAGGAAATATTTTAGATGACTTTGAAGTAAATAATGGATGGTTAAGTCCCGGTAAAAGCAGTAGTTCGGTTGGAATTGATACTAACGGTTCAACTTTTTTAATTACAACAAAAAGGAAAAAGGATGGGACACATTCGGGTGAAATACACTATATTTTTACCGGAGAAAACGGTATTTGTCAAATTGCCGATTCTAGTCGTCCTGTTATAAGTACCAATCAGAATTCAAATTTCGGCATTTGGGTATTCGGCGATTTAAGCCGCAATGTATTGGAATATTGGTTCAGCTATGGGCAATCATCAATTGCAAAAGTTTTTGTCGATACGCTCACTTGGACGGGCTGGAAATTAGAATCTGTTCGTTTATCCGGTATTAATTTTAACGGGGAATTAACACTTAACAGTGTTGTTATTAAACAAGCCGAAAAGGGTACCCTTGACAGTAAAATATATTTAGACGATGCACAAACGAATATCATTACTCCTGTTGAACAAAATAAAACAAACATTCCGTCATACTTTGCACTTAAGCAAAATTATCCCAATCCTTTTAATCCTACTACCACAATAAGATTTTTATTAAAAGAGAGTTCCAAAGTTTCTTTAATTGTTTATAATCTATTAGGTGAAA
>CAZXJG010000052.1:0-7987 GCA_964640985.1 uncultured Melioribacteraceae bacterium
ATTTCAAAGTGCGGTCAATGCTGCTTATTTTAACGGTATGATGGGGGATATTCTGCTGAAAAAGAAAAAAGGGTTTACTTATCTGGCTAGTGATATGGTTGGAGAGGTAGAGGGAATTCTGGAAAAGTTAAAGAAATAAGAGAGTTTTAACCATACACAAAAACAATAGATATTAATATTTATAACACTTACTATGTTTTAAGATGGCATGTTCTGCGAAGGAGTGTAATAATATCGAAATATCCGGATTTAAGTATTGTGAAGGGCATTTGTGTAGTAGAATTAAAAAAAATGGCGAGAGATGTAAAAAAAGAAAATTTAAAAATAATAATTTTTGTTTTTCCCACCTGTATTTCAATAATAAAATAAATATATCTCTTGCAATTTTAGGAATAATTTCGTTAAACAGTTCTTTAACAATTTCCCTATCATCTACATATTTGGCAACATAACGCCTAGCGGCAACTGAATTATTTCTAGCTTTTGTAATTAAAGGCTCCACAAAAGATCTTAATTCTTTCGCTTTAGCAGTTGTAGTCTGTATTTTTTTGTATTTTAATAAAGCTGTAGCTAAAGCCCTCATCGTAGCTCTACGATGTGAAGCGGTTCTACCAAGTTTTCTGCCTTTTATTTTATGTTTCATTCTAAAACCTTTTGCAAGAATTTAATTAATATCGGATTTCTCTTTAATATATTTGTCAACATCCATTCCAAATTCCAAGCCGTAATTTTCAACAATTTCAATTAATTCAGCTAATGATTTACGACCAAAATTTCTGAATTTTAACATTTCGGATTCATCACGGCGAACTAAATCACCTAAAGTTTTTATTTCAGCCGATTTCAAACAATTATGCGAGCGCACGCTTAGTTCGAGATCGTCAACATTTGTAAGTAATATTTTCTTTAATCTTTCAAATTCCGCATCTTTTTCGTTTTCAACTCTTTCTTCCTCTTGTTCAACATCGAAGTTAATAAACAGATTAACATGATCTTTTAAAATTTTTGCGGAATTAGAAAGAGCATCTTCCGGTGAAATCGAACCATCAGTTGTTATTTCTAAAGTTAATTTTTCATAATCATTTTTTTCGCCAATTCTAACATTCTCAACATTAAATTTAACGTTTTTAATTGGTGTAAAAATAGAGTCGATTGGTATTAGCCCAATCATTTGATCTTGAAGAACTTGTTCGTTAGCAGGAACATAACCCTTACCAAAACCTATATGCAGTTCCATGTTTACGTCAACATCTTCGTTCAAGGTAGCAATATACAAACCGGGATTTAAGATTGTTATATCCGCACTAGCATCGCGCAGATTTTTAGCAGTAAATTCACCGGGGCCCTTTAACGACAATTCAATTTTGTTGGTTTTTTTATCTTCGATTTTCATACGTACTTTTTTCAGATTAAGAATAATTTCAGTAACATCTTCTTTAACACCTGGAATAGTAGTAAACTCATGAAGAACACCTCCAACTTTAATTCCAGTAATAGCGGCGCCTGAAAGCGAAGATAATAAAACTCTTCTAAATGAATTACCGAGAGTAACTCCAAAACCTCTCTCTAACGGTTGAATAACAAACTTTCCATATGTATCTGTAGCAGTAGCTTCATCTAAGATAACACCATCTGGTATCTTTATAAAAGGATAGCTCATTTAGAATCCTCATCTTTAATAATTAATTATTTGGAATACAACTCAACTATTAATTGCTCATTAGCATTTAATGGAATTTCTTCTCTTTCGGGCAGTTGCATAAATGAACCCGAAAGATTAGCTTTATCTACCGAAAGCCAATTATATAAATTATCTTTAGTTCTTCTTAAAGAATTATGAATTATATCAAGTTTTCTGCTTTTTTCTCTAACCGAAACAATATCACCTGGTAAAAGCAAGTAAGAAGGTATATTCACAATTTTACCATTAACAAGGAAATGGCGGTGAAGTACTAATTGTCTTGCAGCTTTCCTAGAAGGGGCAAATCCAAATCTGAAAATTACGTTATCTAATCTTCTTTCCAATAATTTAACTAAATTTTCACCTGTTACACCTTTTTGCCTATTTGCCTTACTAAAATAGAGACGAAATTGAGTTTCTAATAAACCATAAATTCTTTTTATCTTTTGTTTTTCACGCAACTGAACTCCGTACTCAGAAAATTTAACTCTTCTGTTTAATCCATGTTGCCCGGGTGCATAATTTCGTTTTTCGAATGGGCATGCATCCGAATGACATTTGGTTCCCTTTAAGAATAACTTTTGTTTCTCTCTTCTGCACAATTTACAGCTTGGACCAGTATATCTTGCCATATAAAAAATCTCCTTAATTAAACTCTTCTACGTTTCGGCGGTCTACAACCATTATGAGGAATTGGTGTAATATCTTTTATCGCTATTATTTGCAATCCCGATGTATTTAGTGCACGAATTGCTGCTTCTCTACCCGAACCAGGCCCCTTAACAAAAACATCAACTCTTCTTAAGCCAAGGTCATAAGCTTCTTTTGCTGCAGATTGCGCTGTAACCTGGGCAGCAAACGGTGTATTTTTTCTTGAACCTTTAAAACCGTTTTTCCCCGCTGATGACCATGAAATAGTATTGCCATAAACGTCGGTTATAGTACAAATAATGTTATTAAAAGATGCTTTGATGTGTGCAACACCAACCGCATCAACATTAACCTTTTTTTTCGTTCTTCTTGTAGCTTTTGCCAAAATAAAACTCCTAATTTTTAACCATTATTTCTTGCCGGGTACTTTCTTTTTACCAGCAACAGTTTTACGCTTCCCTTTGCGTGTTCTTGAATTTGTTTTGGTTCTTTGTCCACGCACAGGCAAACCTCTACGATGTCGTAAACCTCTATAAGTACCGATATCCATCAAACGTTTAATATTTTGTTGAACTTCACTTCTTAATGACCCTTCGACCTTTAAATTAGCAGTCATAACAGATCTAATTTGAGCAACTTCTTCTTCCGTTAAGTCAGCAACTTTTTTATTTGGATCAACTTTCGCCATATCCAAAACTTTCAAAGCAGTAGATTGCCCAATTCCATAAATATAAGTAAGTCCAATATAAACTTTCTTATTTTTCGGTAAGTCAACTCCAGCTATTCGAGCCAAATTTATAACCTCCTAATTTCAATTAACCTTGACGTTGTTTATGCTTCGGATTTTTACAAATAACCCGTACAACGCCTTTACGTTTAATAATTTTACAATGTTCACAAATTTTCTTTACTGATGTTCTAACTTTCATTATTTAACCGCCTATTTATACCTATATGTTATTCTACCTTTATTTAAATCATACGGCGATAATTCTATAGCTACTTTATCACCCACTAAAATTTTAATAAAGTGCATTCTCATCTTACCGGAAATATGCGCAAGTATCTGATGTCCATTGTCCAATTTTACTTTAAAATTGGCATTCGGTAAAGTTTCAGTTACAATACCGTCAACTTTTATTGGTTCTAATTTAGCCATTTAACACACGCTTAATATTTCAGGTTTTCCATCTATCACAGCAATAGTATGCTCAAAATGAGCTGCCGGACTTGAATCTGCACTAACAACTGTCCAACCATCAGATTTTACATCCACTTTATAAGTACCCGCATTAACCATTGGTTCAATTGCAATTGTCATACCATTACGAATTAGAGGTCCAGTATTTTTTTTACCAAAATTTGGGATTTGAGGATCTTCGTGTAAATGTTTTCCTACACCATGCCCACAAAGAGCACGCACAACTGAAAATCCATTTTTTTCAACAAATTCCTGCACTGCAAAAGAAATATCTCCAATTCTATTTTTTACTTCTGCTTGTTGAATACCAAGATATAACGATTTTTCCGTAATTTCCATTAGACGTTTTTTCTCTTCAGATATTTCTCCAACTGCAACAGTAATTGCTGCGTCACCATAATAATGGTCTTTTATCACACCGATATCAATAGAAATTATATCACCATCATTAAGAACCCTATTACTTGGTATTCCATGAACAACTTCTTCATTTATAGAAGCACATATTGAGCCTGGGAAACCATTTGCTGAGCCTTGGGAATAACCCTTAAAAGCAGGAACAGCATCATTACTTAAAATATAATCTTCTGCAAGAGTATCTAATTCCAATGTTGTAACACCGGCTTTCACATGATTTTTTAACAACAGCAAAGTTTCAGCAACAATTTGATTGCTCTTTTTAATATAATCGATCTCTTTTTTTGTCTTAATAAAAATCATTTTAACACGCTAATTTTACTTAGCTTCTCCTTGCTTTTAGCTTACTTGCTTTCATAAATCCATCATAATGTCTCATCGTAAGATGCGATTCTACTTGTTGAAGAGTATCAAGTGCAACTTCAACAATAATTAACAAACTAGTACCTCCAAAAAATGCAGCAAAGCTTCCTGAAATCCCAAACCGCGAAACGAAAGCGGGAATGATAGCTACAATAGCTAAAAATATTGATCCGGGTAATGTAATTTTAGTTAAAATATTATCAATAAACTCTGATGTTTGTTTACCCGGTCTTATACCCGGAATAAATCCGCCTTGTTTTTTCATATTTTCAGCAACATCCTGTGGATTAAATGCAATAGCGGTATAAAAATAAGTAAAGAAAACAATCATCAATGCATAAACAAAAGAATAAGTAAATGATGTATAAACAAAATAACCGGCTAATGATTGCATAAATTCATTATTTGGAAAGAACGACAAAACGGTATTTGGAATAAACATAATAGATTGAGCAAAAATAATAGGCATAACACCAGCCGTGTTAACTTTTAACGGTATATATTGCGTAACACCGCCATAAACTTTTCTCCCTACAACTCTTTTGGCATATTGGACAGGAATCCTCCTGGTACCCTGAGTTACCAAAACAATACCTGCAACAATTATAAATAAGAACGCAAATAACACAAGCTCAATTACAATATTTCGCTGTCCGGCGCTCAATAATCTAAATTCATCAAGCAGGGCAAAAGGCAATCTATCAATAATTCCGATAAATATGATAAGCGATATACCATTGCCGACACCTCTGTCGGTGATCTGCTCGCCCATCCACATCATAAATACAGTTCCGGCAACCAGAAAGAAAATAGTAGAAATCGTAAACCCAAGTCCTGAAATCTCGATCGGAACAATTGGTTGTCCGTTTGTACTAATATTTCTTAAATGTATTGTAACACCCCAAGCTTGAAAAAGAGAAATCAGTACTGTACCATACCGAGTTAGCTGTGTAATTTTCTTTCGTCCTTCTTCACCTTCGTGTTGAAGCTTCTGAAAATATGGGACAACAGCACCCAATAATTGGATAATAATCGAAGATGTAATATAGGGCATTATACCTAAAGCAAAAATTGCGGCATTTTTAAATGCTCCGCCAACAAACAGATCATATAATCCAAAGAGATTATTGGACGTAGTATTTGCCATAGCTTTCGATAATAAATAAGAATCGATCCCAGGCAATGTTACGTGTGCGCCCAATCTAACAATTACTAATAGTCCAAGTGTATAAAGAATTCTTTGTCTTAACTCGTGAACTTTATAAATATTACGAAATGTATCTTGTATTTTTCCCATTAAAACTTAATCTCTTTAATAGTTCCGCCAGCTTTTTGAATTTTTTCTTTTGCAGAAGTACTAAACTTATGTGCTTCAAGATTAAGTTTTGCGGTCAGTTCTCCATTTCCTAAAATTTTATAAGGAGCAGCAGCTTTGGATATAACTCTGTTTTTAAAAAGAACTTCAGCATTAACATTTTCATCTTTTAATTTTTTGTTGTCAACCAATCCTTGTAAAGTGGACACATTAATAACTTGGTAATAAACTTTAAAAATATTAGTAAAACCACGTTTGGGAACTCTTCTTTGCAAAGGCATTTGTCCACCTTCAAACCAGGCTCGATGTTTTGCACCGGAGCGAGATTTTTGTCCGTTCATTCCTTTTGTAGAAGTACCGCCACGCCCTGATCCTTCTCCCCTACCGATCCTTTTTCTTTTTTTAACAGCGCCTTTAGCATATTTCAAATTGCTTAAAATATCCATTAAATCACCTTATTCTTCTATTTCTTCAACTTTTACTAAATGTGAAACTCTATTAATCATTCCTCTAATTTGCGGAGTATCGTTGTGAACTCTCGAATAATTCGGTCTACCTAAACCCAAAGCTTGTATTGTTAATTTTTGCCTTTTTGGTCTGTCAATAATGCTTTTTGTTTGTGTAATTTTTAGTTTTTTTGTCATCGTAATCCTCAACTATGCATTAAATAATTCACTAACAGACATTCCTCTTTTTGCAGCCATTGTTCGAGCATCTATTAAATTTAACAAACCATTTAAAGTGCCCTTAACTTGATTATGAGGATTGCTAGAACCTAAAGATTTAGTAAGAATATCCTGGACTCCAACAACTTCAAGTACCGCACGCACACCACCACCGGCAATTAAACCTGTTCCGGGTGAAGCTGGTTTTAATAGAACTCTTCCCGCACCATATTTCCCAATAATTTTATGAGGAATGGTTCCATTGATTAGTGGAATTTTATATACATTTTTTTTAGCATCATCAATACCTTTAGCAATTGCATCGGTAACCTCATTTGCTTTACCGAGTCCAACACCAACATGACCATTGCCATCTCCAACAACAACAACAGCGTTAAAAGAAAATCGTCTTCCACCTTTAACAACTTTTGCTACTCTGTTTATGTGTACAACTTTTTCTTTTAATCCTTCAAGTCCTGATACTTTTTTTGGCTTCAATTTTAACTCCTTATTCCAAAAATTTCATTTAATAGCTGCCGGGAGAGGATTCGAACCTCTACATACGCCTCCAAAGGGCGTTGTCCTGCCATTAGACGACCCGGCATCATATTTTAAGCCCGCCCTTTCTTGCGCCTTCAGCAATACCTTTAACTCTACCATGATAAAGGTATCCATTTCTGTCAAATACAGCTGTTTTAATTCCTAATTGCAAAGCTTTTTTAGCTAAAAGTTCACCAACTATTATACTTTTTTCAACTTTACCATTAGATTTTTTAATCTCCCCTTCTATTTCTTCTGACAACGAAGAAACTGTAATTAACGTACGCCTGGAACTGTCATCAATTACTTGTGCATAAATTTGATTTAAACTTCTATATACTGATAATCTCGGTTTCTGAGCAGTACCAGAAATTTTCTTTCTAATTCTAATTTTCCTTCTATCTTTTTTCGTCTTAAATTTTAATCCCATCTCTACCTAATTCTCCTAAATAAATTATTAACCGGCTGTTTTACCTGCTTTTCTAATAATAATCTCATTGGCATATTTAATTCCCTTACCTTTATAAGGTTCCGGCTTTCTAAATGATCTTATTTTAGCAGCAACTAAACCCACAAGTTCTTTATCAATTCCGCTAATTTTTATTTGAGTTTGACTTGGAACTTCCAAACTAATCTCATCAGGCGGCATAAAATAAATCGGATGGGAATACCCAATGTTTAACAATAAATTTTTCCCTTTCAATTCTGCTTTATAACCTATACCAACAATATTCAATTCTTTCGAAAAGCCTTCGGAAACACCTGTAACCATATTTTGAATCAAAGCGCGTGATAAACCATGTAATGCTCTGTTTTGCTTCTGATCATTGATTCTTGTAACAATTAAACTATCTTTATTAATTTCCATATTTATATTCGGATGAATTTCCCTTTCGAGTTCACCAAGTTTACCTTTTACTTTAATTCTATTGTCGCTTTTAGCAACAGTAACACCACTAATATTTATCGGTTTTCTACCTACTCTAGACACTTTTTAACTCCAATGAAAAAAAAAATTACCAAATATGGCAAATAACTTCGCCGCCAACAGCTTCACTTTTAGCTTGTTTATCAGTCATTAATCCTTTTGATGTTGAAAGTATTGCAATACCTAATCCATTTAAGACACGCGGAATAGAATCTTTATCAACATA
>CAZXJG010000052.1:8087-19296 GCA_964640985.1 uncultured Melioribacteraceae bacterium
TTTCTATAATATCCTCTTGACCTTCCGGTAACTAAACATCTATTATGAAGCCTTACAGGTGACGAATTCCGTGGTAATTTTTGCAATGCCTCGTAATCACCTTTTTCCTTTAATTCTTTTCGAAGTTTAGCGTATTTTTCAACTAATTTTTCTCTTTTTTCTTGGCGTGCCGCCATACATTTTCTTGCCATAATTTTCCTTTACTTATTGAATTTCCTTTTTTCTAAAAGGCATTCCAAATGCTAATAATAATTCGAAAGCTTCCTTATCACTTTTTGCAGTTGTAACAAAAGTCACATCCATACCGCGTATTTTATTAATTTTATCAACATTTATTTCCGGGAAAATAATTTGCTCTTTAAAAGCAAACGTATAATTTCCTCTACCGTCAAAAGATTTATCGGAAATACCTCTAAAATCCCTAACCCGCGGCATGGCAATGGTAACAACCCTATCCAAAAATTCATACATCATATTTCTTCTTAATGTAACTTTTGCACCAATTTTCATTCCTTCCCGAAGTTTAAAATTAGAGATCGATTTCCGTGCTTTTCTAATAGTAGGTCTCAAACCGGTAATTGTTTGGAGATCCCTTACGGCTTCATCTAAAAGTTTAGAATCTTGAGTGGCATCTCCAACTCCCATATTTACAACAATCTTTTCCAATTTAGGAACCTGCATCACACTTTTATAACTAAAATCTTTCATTAATTTCGGAATAATTTTCTCTTTATAATTAACAAATAATCTCGGTGTAATTTTCTTCTCAGATGAAATTTTATTATCTGCTTGAGTTTTATTTATTCTTTTTTTCTTTGATGTTGTTTGTTTTGCCATAATTAATAATAATCCTCAAATTAAGTCAGCATTTCACCGCTAATTTTGCTTACCCTAACGCTTTTTTTCTTACCTGTTTTTTCATTAATGATGATTCTTTTACCAATTCGTGTCGGTTCATTAGTTTTAGGATCCATAACCATTATATTCGAAGCATCAATAATAGCTTCTTTCTCGATAATACCACCTTGCGGACTTTGTTGATTAGGCTTTGTATGACGTTTTCTCATATTTACACCTTCAACAATAACTTTATTTTTTTTAGGAAATACCTTTAGCACCTTACCTGTTTTCCCCAAATAGTTCCCCACAATTACAACCACCTTATCATTTATTTTTATATTCATACTTAAATCCTATATTTTATAATACTTCTGGAGCTAAAGAGATAATTTTCATAAATTTCTTGTCACGTAACTCTCTTGCAACTGGTCCAAAAATACGAGTACCTCGCGGTTCATTTTGGGTATCCAGTAAAACAGCCGCATTTTCATCGAACCTGATATAAGTACCATCTTTTCTTCTAACTTCTTTTTTTGTACGTACAATAACAGCTTTTGAAATTTCACCTTTTTTTATTCCGCTATTTGGAATAGCTGCCTTTACAGTTACAACTATCAAGTCACCGACACTTGCATATCTTCTATTACTGCCGCCTAGAACTCTAATACATCTAATTTTTTTTGCACCGGAATTATCGGCTACTACCAAATTTGTTTCTTCTTGTATCATTTAAAAATGCTCCTTCTCGGTACCAATATTACTTAGCTTTTTTTACTATTTCTACTAAGCGCCACTTTTTCCTTTTACTCAACGGTCTTATTTCCATTATTTTAACAATATCACCTGTATTAGTTTCATTATTTTCATCGTGAGCCATTAATTTGGTGGTTTTCTTAAAATATTTTTTATAAATAGGATGAGCTACTTTTCTTTGAATAGCTACAAGAATACTTTTATCCATCTTGTTAGAAACAACAACTCCGACTCGTGTTTTTCTTAATCCGCGATTTTCCATAAACTATTAATGATTCCTTATATTATACACTTACCTTTTTATTTCCAGCAAGTTCCCTTTCCCTTAAAACTGTTTTCATTCTTGCTATATCTCTTCTGGCTATTTTTAATTTACCGGTATTAGTCAGATTTTTTAATTCATGTTGAAACCGCAAATCTATCATATCTTTTTCTTCTTCTTGAATTCTTTTAATTAATTCAACATCGTTCATTTCACGTATTTCAAACATTTTCATATAATTAACCTTTATTTATTCGTAATCGGGTCTAACAGAAATTTTTGTTTTAATCGGCAGCTTATGAGAAGCTAATCTTAAAGCAGCCATAGCAACTTCTTCTGAAACTCCATTAACCTCAAATAAAATTCTTCCCGGTTTTACAACGGCAACCCAAAATTCAGGAGCTCCTTTGCCTTTTCCCATTCTAGTTTCCAACGGTTTTTTAGAAACAGGTTTATCGGGAAATATTCTAATCCAAACTTTACCGTCTCTCTTCATTTTTCTAGTAATAGCAACTCTACATGCTTCAATTTGACGGCTTGTAATCCAAGCAGCCTCTAAGGCTTTTAACCCAAAGTCGCCAAAGCTAATTCTATGTCCGCGGTTAGCTTTTCCTCTTCTATTACCGCGTTGCGATTTTCTATATTTAACTCTTTTCGGCATTAACATAAAAAATACTCCCAAAAACCTTTAATCGGATAATCTTTTACCTAAAATTTCTCCACGGCATATCCAAACTTTAACTCCAATAGAACCGTAGATCGTATGAGACGTAATATTTGCATAATCAATATCCGCCCTTAAAGTATGAAGCGGAACTCTTCCTGCTTTATATTGTTCGGTTCTTGCCATCTCGGCACCACCTAATCTACCCGAACACATAACTCTAATTCCTTCGGCACCCATTCGCATTGCGGAAGTTAATGCCGATTTCATAGCTCTTCTGAAAGATATTCTGCCTTTTAATTGCTGTGCAATATTTTCTGCAACCAGATAAGCATCTAACTCAGGCCGTTTTATTTCAGAAATTTGAACTTTAACTTCTTTACTTGAAATTTTCTTCAATTCTTGTTCTAACTGAGAAATTTCTTTTCCGCTTTTACCAATTACAACGCCGGGACGAGATGTATGAATAGTTATTATAATACTTTTAGAAGTACGGTCGATAACTATTCTTGAAATCCCGGCTTTTTTAAGCCTATTTCTAATATAAAGCCTAAGTTTTCTATCTCCCAATAATTTTTCAGCGTAACTTCTTCTTTCGAACCAGTTCGATTCCCAACCTCTAATTATTCCAACTCTAAAACCAATTGGATTTGTTTTCTGACCCAAAAATTCCTCCTCAGCTTAACTTTTCGTAGCAACTACAATTGTTAAATGATTTGATCTTTTCCTTATTCTAAAAGCTCTTCCCATTGGAGCCGGTAAAGTTCTTTTTAACATTGGACCTACGTTAACATAAACCTCTTTAATATATAACTCCGAAGGATCATATTTAGCCTCTTCATCTTTATTATAAAGATTAGAAACGGCAGATCTTAAAACTTTTTCAGCATCTCTAGCGGCAGCTTTCGGATTAAAATGAAGGATCTCAATAGCCTTATCAACCGATTCTCCCCTAACCAAATCAATCACTAATCTCATTTTCCTTGGTGAAGAACCTATATATTTATGTATTGCTTTAGCTTCCATCTAATAAATTCCTTAATTCTTTATTTCTTCATTCTTGCAGCTTTTTCCGCTTTGGTGCCCGGATGACCCCTAAAAATTCTTGTAGGAGCAAATTCGCCAAGTTTATGCCCAACCATATTTTCGGAAATATATATCGGTATCATTTTATTGCCGTTATGAACAGCAATAGTATGTCCAACAAAGTCCGGAATAATCATACTAGAGCGCGACCAAGTTTTAATAATTTTTTTTTGATTAGTTGCATTTAGTTTTTCAATTTTCTTCAATAATTTATAATGTACGTATGGACCTTTTTTTAGAGATCTTGGCATAATTAAACTCTATACTTTTTTTCTTTTAATAATGTATTTATTTGATAAATTTTTCTTTTTCCTTGTTTTTAATCCCTTTGCCGCTTGTCCCCAAGGTGAAACAGGATGACCGCCACCGGAACTTTTACCTTCGCCGCCGCCCATCGGATGATCAACCGGGTTCATTGCAACACCTCGAACATGAGGTCTTTTCCCTAACCATCTACTTCTGCCGGCTTTGCCCAAACTTATATTCAAATGGTAAGTATTACTTACTATACCATAGGTAGCCATACATTCCAGTGAAACCAACCTAACTTCGCCAGAAGGAAGCTTTAATTGAGCATGCTTACCTTCTTTAGCCATAAGCTGTATTGACACACCTGCTGATCTTCCTAATTGACCGCCTTTACCAGGCTTTAATTCAACATTATAAACAAAACTACCTAAAGGAATATTTTTCAGTTTTAATGAATTTCCAACTTTGATTTCACTTCCTTCTCCTGCCATAAGCATATCGCCTACTTTAAGTCCATCAGGAGCAAGGATATATCTTTTTTCCCCATCCACATAATGTAATAAAGCAATTCTGGCGGTTCTATTCGGATCATATTCAATTGAAAACACCTTCGCCGGAATTCCCAATTTATTCCTTTTAAAATCTATTATTCTATATTTTCTTTTATGTCCTCCACCTCTATGCCTTGCGGTTACTCTGCCTAAGTTATTACGACCGCTCGATTTTTTAAGAGGAGTAGTTAAAGATTTTTCCGGATAAGTTTTCGTAATTTCTTCAAAAGAAGAATACGACATAAATCTTGTTCCAGGTGTATTTGGTTTTAATTTTCTAATTCCCATTTATAAATAGCTCCAACTCCAAATTAAACTATATTTCACCAAATAAATCGATAGTTTCACCTTCTTTAAGTGTAATTATTGCTTTCTTAAGTTTTGGTGTTTTACCGGTGAAACGTCCTTTACGTGTAAACTGAGTTTTTGATTTTCCTATTAATCTAATTGTATTAACATTAACCACGTGCACATCAAATTTTTCTTTAATAGCTTGTGCTATCTGGATTTTATTAGCTCTTATATCAACTACAAAACCATATTTGTTTTCTTTTTCACCCAATTTTGTCATTTTCTCAGTTACCAATGGTCTAACTAAAACTTTTATCATTTTCAAATCCAAACACTATTAATTTAATATTTTTACTAAGCTATCAACTGCACTTTTCTGAATAAGCAACACTTGATTATTAAGTATCTGATACGTAGCAGCCTTATTGGCTTCAAGTATATTTACTTTCGGAATATTACGACCAGACATAAATATGTTTTTTAGGCTACCATTTGTAAGAAGTAAAATTCTTTTACCGTCAATTTTAAAAGCTTCTAAAATATTTTGAAAATTTTTTGTTTTTGGTTTATCAAAATTAAAATCTTCAACAATTATTATTTGCTCAGCTTTAGCTTTATAAGTCAAAGCAGATTTACGAGCAAGCTTTTTAACTTTTGCATTCAATTTTTGCCTGTAGCTCCTAACTCTAGGTCCAAAAATTGTACCGCCACCAACCCAAATAGGCGACCGTGTAGTTCCTGCTCTTGCAGTACCTCTACCTTTTTGGCGCCATGGCTTTTTACCGCCACCTCTTTTCTCGCTTCTTTCTTTAGCCTTATGTGTTCCTTGCCTTTGATTAGCTAAATAGGCTTTTACAGATAAATATATAACATGATCATTTGGTTCAATTCCAAAAATTTCATCTGTTAATTCAATCGATTCACCAGATTTTGTACCGTCAATTTTATAAACATCTACTTTCATCATTCACCAATTACTTATTTATTTCAAGATATGAATTGACCGTTCCAGGGATAGCACCTTTAATCATAATAATGTTTTTATCCGGTATAATTTTAATCACTTTAAGATTTTTCACAGTAACTTTTTCGTATCCCATTCTCCCTGCCATACGAGTACCTTTCAAAACACGAGAAGGATAAGAACTTTGACCAATTGAACCGGGAGCTCTTTGTCTGTCGCCTTGACCGTGAGTAGCACCTCCGACTCCGCTAAAACCGTGTCTTCTCATCACTCCCTGAAACCCCTTGCCTTTGCTCTTGCTAGAAACCTTGACAGAATCTCCTTCATTAAAAATATCAACTTTTATTTCATTACCGATTTTATATTTTGAATCATCAAAATTTCTAAATTCTTTTAAGATTTTTGCTGCTTTCAATTTCGCCTTTTTAAATTGACCTGCTAAAGGCTTAGAAGTATGCTTCGATTTCCTTGTCTTAAAAGCAAGCTGCAATGCTTCATATCCATCTTTCCTTTTTGTTTTGATAGAAACAACTTGACATGGTCCAGCTTCAATAATTGTAACAGGAATAATATTTCCATCAGAAGTATAAATACTGGTCATCCCAATTTTTTTACCTATCAATCCAGGCATTTTCCTATCCCTTATAACTTAATCTCAATATCAATACCCGCCGGAATCTCAAGTTTACTTAAAGAATCGACGGTTTTATTATTTGAATTATGAATATCAATAATCCTTTTATGAGTTCTAATTTCGAACTGTTCTCTTGATTTTTTATCAACATGAGGAGAGCGTAAAACCGTAAATACAGAACGTTTTGTGGGCAAAGGAATTGGACCTGAAACAATTGCTCCTGTACTTTTTACAGTTTTAATTATTTTTTCAGTAGACTTATCAATCAAAATATGATCATATGATTTAAGTTTAATTCTTATCTTTTGACCCGGCAACTTTATTCTCTCCTTTTACTTTTATAATAAACGGGAGATTAATATTCTCCCATTAAATTTATTATTTATTTAAATATTTTAGTTACAACCCCGGCTCCAACCGTTCTGCCACCTTCTCTAATAGCAAAACGAAGTCCTTCTTCCATTGCAATTTCACTAATTAGTTCAACTTTTAATTTCACATTATCACCTGGCATTACCATTTCAGTTCCTTCAGGTAACGAAGCAATTCCGGTAACATCAGTTGTTCTGAAATAGAACTGTGGTCTATATCCGTTAAAAAATGGTGTATGTCTTCCGCCTTCATCTTTCGATAAGATATAAACTTCACCTTCAAAAACTTTGTGAGGAGTAATTGAACCAGGTTTAGCCAGCACCATACCTCTTTGAATTTCTTTTTTATCAATACCTCTTAACAAAATGCCCGCATTATCGCCGGCTATAGCGGAATCTAATTCTTTTTTAAACATTTCAATTCCAGTAGCAACGGTTTTTTTGTGAACACCCAAACCAATCAGTTCAACTTCCGAGCCTAATTTAATTTGTCCTCTTTCCACTCTACCCGTAGCAACAGTTCCACGACCTGTAATTGAAAATACATCTTCAACCGGCATAATAAAAGGTTTATCTATATCTCTTTGTGGAAGCGGAATATACTCGTCAACAGCATCCATAAGTTCCCAGATACAATCGAGTCTAGGATCATCTACACTTGCCGAAGGATCTGATGCAGCTTCTAAAGCTTGTAATGCAGAACCTTTTATAATTGGAATTTCATCGCCAGGAAATTCATATTCGGTTAAAAGTTCCCTTAATTCCATTTCAACTAATTCAATTAGCTCTTCATCATCAACCATATCAACTTTATTCATAAATACAACAATTCTCGGCACACCAACTTGTCGAGCAAGAAGAATATGTTCCCGTGTTTGCGGCATAGGACCATCTGTAGCTGCAACAACTAATATTGCACCATCCATTTGGGCAGCACCGGTAATCATATTTTTAACATAATCGGCATGACCGGGACAGTCGACATGTGCGTAATGTCTTTTTGCTGTAGAATACTCTACATGAGCAGTTGCAATAGTAATACCACGCTCTCTTTCTTCAGGTGCGTTATCGATACTATCAAATGTTCTAACTTCAGATAAGCCTTTTTTATTGAGAGCCATCGTGATAGCAGCAGTTAGAGTAGTTTTGCCGTGATCCACGTGACCAATTGTACCTATATTAACGTGAGGCTTACTCCTATCAAATTTTTCTTTTGCCATCGAATACTCCTTTGTTATTTTGTTTCTTAATTAATAAAATTTCTCAAACTGATTCCAATGTTTTTTTTGTACTAGTTTTTTCCAAAATTTCTTCGGCAATGCTTCTGGGCACTTCAGCATAATGTGAAAATTGCATAGTATAAATTGCACGCCCCTGTGTTAACGATCTTAATCTTGTTGCGTATCCAAACATCTCCGATAATGGAGCTAATGCTTTTATTACTTGAGCATCTTTTCTCGCTGCAAAACCTTCAATTTTACCTCGTCTCGAATTTAAATTTCCCATAACATCACCAAGATATTCTTCGGGAGTTATAACTTCTATCTGCATCATCGGTTCCAAGATTACAGGTGATGCTTTCAAAGCGCCTCCTCTAAAAGCCATTGAACCGGCAATTTTAAATGATAACTCATCAGAATCAACATCATGATATGAACCGTCAAACAATTTTACTTTCACGTCAACAACCGGATAGCCGGCTAACACACCATTTTTCATTGCCTCTTGAACACCTTTTGAAACCGCGTGTATATATTCCTTCGGGATTGTTCCTCCTACAATTGCATTTTCAAATTCGTATCCCTTCCCGTGTTCATTAGGCGCTATTTCAATCCAAACATGCCCATATTTTCCTCTACCGCCGGATTGTTTTATGAATTTTCCTTCCGATTGTACCGATTTAGTAATTGTTTCTCTATAAGCAACCTGAGGTTTGCCAACGTTGGCTTCAACTTTAAATTCTCTTTTCATTCTATCTACGAGAATTTCCAAATGAAGTTCTCCCATACCACTAATAAGTGTTTGACCGGTTTCCTCATTTACTCTCACTTTAAAAGTAGGGTCTTCATCAGCCAATTTAGCTAATGCATTGGATAATTTATCTTGGTCTGCTTTTGTTTTCGGCTCAATAGCTATTTGGATAACAGGTTCAGGAAAAGCCATTTTTTCTAAAAGAATAGGATCTTTATCTGTACACAATGTATCGCCGGTATGCGTATATTTAAGACCAATAATTGCAGCGATATCACCAACTCTAATTTCTTCCATATCTTGACGTCTGTTTGCATGCATCAATAAAATCCGCCCTATCCTTTCTCTTTTACCAGCAACAGAATTATAAACATACGAACCGGCTTTTAGTGAACCACTATATACTCTAATATAAGTCAATTTACCAACATAAGGATCACTCATAATTTTAAATGCCAAAGCGGTAAATTTTTCATTAATATCAGGTTTTATAATAACATCATCAGTTTTATGTAAATGATGAGCTTTAATATTTTTGTTTTCAATGGGAGAGGGTAAAAAATCGATTACAGAATCCAACAGTTTTTGAACACCTTTATTCTTAAAAGACGAACCACAAATAACCGGAACAATCTTCGACTGCGTTGTAGCTTCTTTCAATACACTTTTAACCTCTTCTTCGGTAATTTCATTACCTTCAAGATATTTTTCCAATAACGAATCATCAATTTCAGAAACAGCTTCTAACATAATTGTTCTATACTTTTCAGCTAACGCTGTCAGATCAGAAGGTATATCTATATCCTTATATGTAGCACCTAAATTTTCTTCACTATACATTCGGGCTTTCATAATCATCAAATCGATTACACCGGAAAACATATCACCAGAGCCAATGGGCAATGTAATCGGCACAATGTTTGCAGATAATCTTTCTTTCATCATATCGAGAACATTGAAAAAGTCGGCACCAATTCTATCCATTTTATTAACAAAAGCAATTCGCGGTACGTTATATTTATCAGCCTGACGCCAAACGGTTTCAGACTGAGGTTCTACTCCGCCAACAGCACAGAACAGAGCAATTGCCCCGTCTAATACGCGCAATGATCTTTCAACTTCAACCGTAAAATCAACATGTCCGGGCGTATCGATAATATTTATTTGATGATTTTTCCAATAACAAGTTGTAGCGGCACTAGTAATAGTAATTCCACGTTCTTTTTCTTGTTCCATCCAATCCATTGTTGCCGAACCATCATGTACTTCACCTAAACGATGAACTTTACCGGTATAATATAAAATCCTTTCTGTCGTAGTGGTTTTACCGGCATCAATATGTGCCATTATACCAATGTTTCTAACTTTCGATATGTCAACTCTTTTTACTGTCATAAACTTTTATTCTATTTAACTGTTTTATTTAATTACCATCTAAAATGAGCAAATGCTTTATTAGCTTCTGCCATTTTATGTGTATCATCTTTCTTTTTTACCGATGCACCTTCTCCTTTAGATGCTGAGATTAGTTCAGCAGCAAGTTTAGCAACCATCGATTTTTCTTTTCTATCTCTAGAGTAATTACGAAGCCATCTAAACGCTAATGCTGTTCTTCTGTCTGTCCTTACTTCCATAGGCACCTGATAAGTCGCACCACCGACTCTTCTGCTGCGAACTTCTACAAGAGGCTGTACATTATTTACAGCTTTTTTAAAAATTTCAATTGGATTTTCTTGCGTCCGTTTTTCAATTATGTCGAAACTATTATATAATAGTTTTCTTGCAACAGATTTTCTGCCATCCCACATTAAATAATTAATGAATTTAGCTACCAAAACATCATTAAATTTTGGGTCTGGTCTGATATATCTTTTTTCTGCTCTTCTTTTTCTCATAATTTATTACTTAGTTTTTGGTTTTTTGGCTCCGTATTTAGAACGTCCTTTTTCTCTTTCTTCAACACCGCTTGTATCAAGTGTACCACGAATAATATGATATCTAACACCTGGTAAATCTTTTACTCTGCCACCTCTAATTAGAACAATTGAATGCTCTTGAAGATTGTGTCCTTCACCAGGAATATATGCAGTTACTTCAATACCATTTGTCAAACGAACCCTAGCTACTTTTCTTAAAGCCGAGTTCGGTTTTTTAGGAGTAGTAGTATAAACTCTTGTACAAACTCCCCTTCTCTGAGGGCATGAGTCTAAAGCTCTCGATTTACTTTTCGACAGAGATTTAACTCTCCCCTTTCTTACCAACTGATTTATTGTTGGCACTTAAACCCTCCGTAATATTTCAATTTTAAACAAAATTCA
Organism: uncultured Melioribacteraceae bacterium; assembly: GCA_964640985.1. GTDB lineage: Bacteria > Bacteroidota > Ignavibacteria > Ignavibacteriales > Melioribacteraceae > CAZXJG01. The sequence continues at coordinate 19,042 of CAZXJG010000052.1, forward strand.
GACTTTTAAATTAAAAATAAATATTTTTATTGTCAAGAAGTTCTTATAAATTAAGTTATTTTAATCGTTAATATTTTCTTTAGTATTGATTTTTTTTTCTTCATCATTTACATTTTCCAATACTTCTGTTTCTTCGCTTTCAAGAATCAGATTTTTATATTTTTTAAGTCCCGTACCTGCAGGTATCAAATGCCCCATAACTACATTTTCTTTAAGTCCAATCAAATTATCTTCTTTAGCGGCAATTGCAGCGTT
>CAZXJG010000053.1:0-18532 GCA_964640985.1 uncultured Melioribacteraceae bacterium
CATCTACTTTGGCTCTATCACGAATTTCATTAATATAGACGGAAGCATCTGTTTTCGCCTTATTAATCATATTTTCCATAAGCATTTTTTTAGCCTCTTCGGCAGTTAATGCTGCGGTTTTTTCCAAGCGAACATTTTGTTCGTAAATAAGACTTTCTAATTTAAGATTCTTATTTTTAAGCTCTTCTTTTTGCTGGGATAATTTTTTTTCATCTTTTTTAAGATCCCGTTCTTTTTCTAATATTAAATCGTACTTTTTTTCAAGGTTTTCTTCTCTTGTTTCAAGCTGTTTTTCATATCTTAATTGTTTTTGACGTCTGGTATTAATTTCATTATCAAATTCTTGTTTTTTCTTCAGCCATTCATCTTTAACTTCGAGAAGTTTTTCCCTTTTAATATTTCGAGCTTCTTTTTCAGCTTCTTCAACTATTTTTTTAGCATCTTCTTTAGCTCTCTGTAAACTGCTTCTGCCTACCTTATTGTTAAGCCACCATCCTATCAAAAATGCTACGCCTACTAAAACTACTGTTACAACAACAGCTAATAACAAATCCACTACCATAGTACCTCCCACAAACCATAATTTATATTCGCTGTCAACCCATTGTAAGAAGAACTCTTACTATACAATGTGGGAAACCGCCATACGCTTTTTACTTCCACCGGCTGTCCATAACAGCTCCTTAAATTAGGACGAGGCCTGTAATACACGTATCGAGTCGATAACCCTATTATTATTTTGTTAGTTCTTTATAATCAGGGTTGACAGCTCTGAAAAGTTTTATGAGGAAGTGGATAATAATTTAGATTCATTTAAAAGGAGCTTAATCTTTTTAATCTTATCCGTTGCTTGAATACTAAATTCTCTAAATTTATTTTTCTCAACTGATAGATCATAAGCAATATTCAATGCTGCAATTATTGCAATTGTTTCACTAGGTTGATTCACCAAATCTTCTTCGGTCTCTTGCATAACACGATTAACATACTCAGCCAATTCTTTTGCTATTTCTTGATTTTCAACTAAAAGTGAAAAATCTTTACCAAATATATTAACTTTAAGCTTCTTTTTATTCTGCATTATTATCTATTCCAACATACTAACATATTTTTTAAGAGCGAATATGATAATTAATTTTCGAGATTAATTCTTCAATCTTACTTTTTAACTCTTCTTTATTTCCCCAATTAATTTTTTCAAGGTTTACTCCATCAGCCGAGTTTACCGATTTGCTGATGTTACCGCTAATTTCTTCAATTCGCATTGTGAGAATTTCATTTTCATTGAGCAATTTTTTAACTTTTTTGCTTAATGCATTTTTTTCCCCTTCTAATTCCTTGATTTTATTAACAAACATATAAATTTGTTTTTCAAGCGAATTTAATTCATCAAGAAAAATATCATATTTTGAAGATCTAGGCAATAGTTTAACCTCTTAATTGTGCATTCAATTTCTTTTTAACATTCTCAATAGCATTCCAAAAATCTTTGTCAACTTCTTCCTCGGTTAATGTACCTGTCTCATTAAAATATTCAAGTTGATAAGCAACACTCTTTTTATCTATACCTATACTTTCACTTTCAAAGATATCGAATAACTTTATATTTTTCAATAGATTGGAACTACCTTCATAAATTGCTTTTATAACTTCTTCATTACTAATTGTTTTATCTACAACAAAAGCAAAGTCTCTATAAACCTTCGGGTATTTCAACAAACTATGAAATTTCCTTGCTTTCTTTTTAATATTTTCTACTTTAGATATATTAAAGTCAAATATAAATACATTTTGATCAATATCATATTTTTCTAAAATTTCCTTTTTAAGTTTTCCGCCTGTTGCTACTATTGTTTTACGATATTCTTTTGAAAATCCATATTCAAAATATTTTTTGTCAAAACTATTATCTATATTTTTTATCTGTGTATTAAGATAATTCTTTCTTATAAATTCGTCAACATCACCTTTTAAATCATATATATCGAAAGCCCTCTTTTTTCCATACCACTCATCTTCTTGAGCATTTCCGGTTAGCACAATTAACAGATGTTTATTTTCAATAAAAGAATCAAAACTTTCAATTTTATCAACATTTTTTTTAATAAAAGTATGACCAAGCTCAAACAACTTGAGGTTCTTTTGACGAACTTTAAGATTTTTTGATATAGTGATTAAGGCACCCGGAATTAATGAAGTTCGCAAGTGCGACATTTCCACCGTTTGCGGATTAAGAACTTCAATTGCATTACCAAATTCCTTAGCTTTAAAATCACTTAAAAGTGAATTTGTAATAATTTCATAATAACCCAAAGAATTAAGTATTTCACGTAACACATTATAATGTTCAAAATGATCGACCCTGCTTGCCAATGTAACTTTTATCTTTTCCGCCGAAGGAATTCTGTTATAGCCATATATTCTTGCAACCTCTTCAATTAAATCTATCTCTCTTTCAATGTCGTGTCTAAATAAGGGAACTTCCACCAATATGAATTTAGAAGTTTCTTCTTTTACTTTGAATTCCAGTCCAATTAAAATCTTTTTAATTTCTTCATCGGAAACTTTTACGCCCAAAATTTTTTCTACACGTTCAAATCTAAGCTTTACATTTTTTTTTTGAATCGGATCAGGATACACATCAATCACACCCTCGGCAACTTTACCATTACTTAATCCGGCAATTAATTGAGCTGCTCTTTGAGCGGCAAATATCGTCATATCAACATTACATCCTCTTTCAAAACGATATGATGCATCGGTAGAAAGTCCCAATCTTTTTGATGTTTTCCGCACTGTTGAAGGATTAAAGTATGCACTTTCTATTAAAATGTTTTTTGTAGAATTAGTTACCTCGGAATTTTCGCCTCCCATAATACCTGCAATCGCAACCGCTTTTTTACTGTCGCAAATCATCAAATCTTCCGGTTTTAATTTACGCTCTTTTAAATCGAGTGTAATAAACTTTTCGCCATCTTCAGCATTTCTAACTATAATTTTTCTCCCCGCTAATTTATCTAAATCAAAAGCATGTAAAGGCTGACCTAATTCATAAAGTATAAAATTCGTAACATCTACAATATTGTTTATTGGACGCAGGCCGATACTTGATAGTTTTTCTTTAAGCCAATTTGGAGATTCTTCAACTGTTACATTATTAACAACTACAGCAGAATATCTTGGACAACCAACATTATTTTTTATTTCTACAGAAGCAAAATCAGATATGCTTTTATCGGAAATTTTTAAATCTAATGCAGGCATTTTAAATTTGCGATTAAGCAGCACAGATAAATCTCTTGCAATTCCAATAAAACTCAAAGCATCTGCTCTATTCGGAGTAATATCGATGTCTATCATAACATCATCAATTCCAATAGCTTTTGCAAAAGATATTCCTTCTTGTAAATTTTCATTTAGAACAACGATACCGGTATGGTCATCTCCCAAACCTAATTCATCTTCCGCGCAAATCATTCCTTCCGAAACTTCACCGCGAATTTTGGTTTTCTTAAGTTTTATTTTCATACCCGGCAGTAAAGCACCTACCTTTGCAAAAGCAACTTTTTGACCCGCATCAACATTAGGAGCACCACAAACTACATTAAAATCATTTTCTCCGTCGCTTACAACACAAACCGAAAGTTTATCGGCATTCGGATGCTTTTTTTTCTCTTTAACAAAACCAACTACAATTTTATCAAATTCTTTTCTTTTATCAATAACTTCATCAACCTCCAAGCCCGAAATGGTAAGCTTATCAACAATTTCGTCAGTTGATATACCTGAAAGATCAATATAATCGTTTAACCATTTTAACGAAATCTTCAATTCCTAAACTCCTTAAAAATAAATAACATTACTCATGAAATTATTAATGGCTTCTGCAAAATAAAATATTTAAATAATTTGTCATTTCGAAGAAACTTAATTATATATAATCCTTATAAAACAAACAGATTTTTGTCCATTGTTAAAAGGGACATTATATTTAATAAAAATATTCAACATTTCGAAACCCGTTTTTTACCATCATGTCAAAACAATAAAAATTATAATTAGCAAAAAATTAAAACTGTTCTAAAAAGCGTTTATCATTATCAAAGAAAACACGAATATCGTTAATTTCATATTTCAGCATTGCTATCCTTTCAACGCCCATACCGAAAGCATATCCAACAAATTTTTCGGAATCTACTCCAACGTTGTCAAGCACATTAGGATCAACCATTCCACAGCCAAGTATTTCCAACCATTTCCCTTGTTTGCCCGGTATTTCCCACCAAATATCAACTTCGGCGCTTGGTTCCGTAAATGGGAAAAAGCTTGGACGAAATCTATATTTTACATTTTTCCCAAAAAATTGTTTTGCAAATGCAATTAACGTCCCTTTTAGTTCGGCAAAAGTTACATCCGTATCCACATAAAGTCCTTCAATTTGATGAAACAAGCAATAACTTTTAGCGCTAATGGCTTCGTTACGAAAAACTTTACCGGGCATAAGTGCTCTGATAGGCGGTTTATTATTCAACATCAAACGGATTTGGACAGGTGATGTATGTGTACGCAAAAGAAACTTGTCATTTATAAAAAATGTATCTTGCATATCTCTAGCAGGATGATCCGGAGGAAAATTCAACATTTCAAAATTATAATAATCCGATTCTAATTCAGGACCTTCATAAACCGAAAAACCAAATCCTTTAAATAACGATTTAATTTCATTGGTTGTTTGAGTTAAAATATGCTTGCTGCCAATGTGATGCTGCCTGCCTCTAAGCGAAATATCAATTACTTCCGAATTTTGAGCAGTTTTGTTTAATAGATTTTTTTTAATAGAATCAAATTTTGTTTGTGCCGAATTTTTAAGAACATTTAACTCCTTGCCGTATTTCGGTTTTTCTTCAGGCGGAAGAAATTTAAACTCTTCAAAAAGTCGAGCAAATATTCCTTTTCTACTAAAATATTTTACACGTAATATTTCTAAATTTTGGAGTGAATTTATTTCTGCTATTTCGGATTGAAACTTATTTTTTATCGCATCAATTTTTTTCTGCATAATAAACTTATTAATTATTTAAAAGATTCCCCCTAATAATTTTCAATAAAACTCAACATATTAGAGGGAATAAAATTAGTTATTAACAAATTTCACAATTTCAGTGAATGCTTTAGGGTTTTCAACGGCTAAATGAGCTAATACTTTTCTATTAATAGTAACACCTTTTTTATTCATAGCATTAATCAGTTTCGAATAAGTAGTGCCATTTAGCCTTGCGGCGGCATTAATTCTTGTAATCCACAATCTTCTAAAGGTTCTCTTTTTTGCTTTCCTATCGCGGTAAGCATATTGCAAACCTTTTTCAACGGAGTGTTTGGCAACGGTATAAACCTTACCTCGGGCACCCCAGTAACCCTTAGCCATTTTCAGAAGTTTTCTTCTTCTCTTGCGGGAAGCGACATTATTTGATGTTTTAGGCATTTTAATGTTCCTTTAATTATTGAATCATTGTTTTAACGCGTTTTGAGTCGGCTTTTGAAACAAGTGTTGCCGTTCTCAAATTCCTTTTCCGCTTAGTTGTTTTGGAAGTAAGAATATGAGATTTATATGCTTTATTTCTTTTAATTTTCCCAGAACCCGTTAACTTAAAAGTTTTAGCAGCTCCTCTATTACTTTTCATTTTTGGCATGATATATCACCTAATATTATTTATTCTTTTTATTCTTTTGGGGAGTAAGAATTACATACATAATTCTTCCTTCAAATTTTATTTCATGTTCAATATCTGAAATATCGGACAAACGTTCAACAAACTTTTTCAGCAACTCTCTTCCATGTTCCGTATAAGCTAATTCCCTTCCTTTAAAAATAACCGAAGCTTTAACTTTATTTCTATCTTGTAAAAACTTTTCAGCATAATTTGCTTTAAAATTAAAATCATGAGTATCCGTGTTAGGATGTAATCTAATTTCTTTTAAAACGGTAACATGCTGTTTCTTTTTTGCTTCCTTCTCCTTTTTCTGCTGTTCATAAATAAATTTTCCGAAATTGATTATTTTACAAACCGGCGGATTTGCTTGCGGAGCAATTTCAACCAAATCCAATTCTTTTTCCGCCGCTGTTTTTAAAGCTTTTGCAATAGGTACAATACCAACTTGTTTACCATTTTGATCTATTAATCTAACTTCCGAAACATGTATTTCATCATTTATTCTTAGTTTATTTTTAGCGATAAATACACCTCATAATTATTTTATAATTTTGTTAATTACTTCATTATTGAGTTGATAAATAAAATCTTTTAGATTTACAACTCCCTTATTCCCTACTTTATGTTCCCTAACGGAAACGGAATTCGATTCTTTTTCCTTTTCTCCAATTATTAACATATACGGTATCTTTTGGGTTTCCCAATCGCGAATTTTGTAACCGATTTTTTCATTTCGATTATCAAGTTTTACTCTGAATCCTTCCTTTTTTAATTTTTCTTGAATTCCCATACCATAATCAACAAAATGCTGTGATACCGGTATTACAGCAACTTGAACAGGAGCAAGCCAAGCGGGAAATGCTCCCCCATAATGTTCAATTAATACGCCCATAAACCTTTCAATTGAACCTAATAACGCACGATGCACCATAAACGGTCTATGTTCTTTACCATCTTCACCGATATATTTCATATCAAATCTTTCAGGTAAATTAAAGTCGAATTGTATTGTACTCATCTGCCATTCACGGTTAAGGGCATCTTTAATTTTAATATCTATCTTAGGACCATAAAAAGCACCACCGCCTTCTTCTACCTCATAATTCAACCCTTTTTTCACTAAAGCATCCTCTAAAGAATTTGTGGCACGCTCCCACAATTCGTCGTTACCAACAGCTTTATCCGGTTTGGTTGAAACATAAAATTTTAATTTATCGAAACCAAATGATTTCCACATTGAAATTGAAAATTCTATTACTTTAATAATTTCATCTTCAATTTGATTTTGAGCACAAAAAATATGAGCATCATCTTGAGTAAAACCTCTTACACGAAAAAGCCCGTGTAATACACCGCTTTTTTCGTAACGGTAAACAGTACCAAGTTCCGCCCAACGCAACGGTAAATCTCTATAAGATCTTAATTGCGATTTATATATCTGTATATGAAACGGACAGTTCATCGGTTTTATATAATAATCTTGCTCATCAATTTTCATTGGGGCAAACATATTTTCTTTGAAATGTGAAAGATGTCCGCTTGTTTCCCAAAGATAACTTTTAGCGATATGCGGAGTATAAAGTAAATCATAGTTATTTTTAAGATGTTCGTTCCGCCAAAAATTTTCTATCTCGTTACGAATCAGCGCTCCTTTCGGATGCCAATAAATTAAACCGGGACCTGATTCTTCGTGTATACTAAAAAGGTCTAACTGCTTGCCGAGTTTTCTATGATCTCTTTTTTTCGCTTCTTCAATAATTTTAAGATGTTCTTCAAGCATTTTCTTTTTAGGAAACGATATTCCATAAATACGCTGCATGCTTTTATTGTGCTCATCGCCACGCCAATAAGAACCTGAAACACTTAATAACTTAATATATTTTATCTTGTCGACAGAGGGAATATGCGGACCGGTACAAAGGTCGGTAAAATTCCCTTCGTGATAAAGACTGATAGTTTCCGTGCTGTCAAGTCCATCTAATATTTCTAATTTATAATTATCACCGGCTTTTTGAAAAAAATCAATCGCATCTATTTTGCTTAATTCTTCTCTTTTAAATAAATTATCTTCTTTTGCAATTTCCAACATACGGTTTTCAATTTTTTCAAGGTCGCTTTCCGAAAGTTTTTCGTTAATATCAATATCATAATAAAACCCATTTTCAACTGCAGGCCCAACACCAAATTTCGCTTCCGGATAAAGAGATTGAATTGCATGTGCCATCAAATGAGAAGTAGAATGCCAATAAGTTTTACGCCCTTCAATATCGTTAAATGTTAAGATTTCTATATCGGCATCATTATTTATAGAATAATTTAAATCACGTAGTTCACCATTTACCTTTGCAACAACAGCTTCTTTTAAAAGACGTGAAGAAATTGATTCGGCAATTTCTATTAATGTAATTCCCTTATCAAATTCCCTAATAGTTCCGTCGGGTAATGTGATTTTTACTTTTTCCATAAACATTTCAATAATAAAAAAAAAACGGAGTATACTCCGATTAATTGCGGGTTCTGTAATTTTTTTCAAAGAGAAATTTTTAAAGGGTCACTTTGAAAATCACAAACTCTTATTTATTAAGCAAATACTCCAACCAACAGAGTTAAGAACCCCATATTTCATAAAAATATTATAAAGCATCAAAATTTAAATAACAGAATTAAGAGTAAAATGATTCTTTAATTTTATTTAATTCTTTACTTTAATTGGTACCGAGGGCCGGGCTCGAACCGGCACGTCCCATTGGGACACAGGATTTTAAGTCCTGTGCGTCTACCAATTCCGCCACCCCGGCACTATATATTCTTTAATATTCTCAAATAACAAACAACAAATATAATTGTTTCATCAAATTATTGCAAAATTTTAAAATACTTCATAGATCGTAGATTCAACCGCTAAGTGCGATAGTTAATAAAAATTCTCTATAACGGAAGTTCCGCAGAAACAATGGCCCAAAAATGTCTGTACCCATTATGAATACAGGTTTTGCAAGCTTTTAACCTACATTTTTTTCTTAGCTCAGTTTTACTTCGACAAGCTCAGTACCATTTAGTTTTAGGTCTAATTGGTCAATCATTTGCTTTTGATGTGGTAGGAGATTCTTAGGGACGATATTTACTGTTCTGTTTTCATACTGATATTCTAAATATTGTATCTTGTCAAGACTTTCTATTATAAATTGACGTGTATAATTTAATTTTTCTAGTTTGTCGGTAATATATTTTATTATTATATAGACTAATCCCGATTTATATCAGGGATTTTTTTAGTGTAAAAAATCAGACATTTTCACCTAAATCTAAAGTCCAATTTAAAATTAAAAAGCCAAGGGATTTTTGGATTGATACCTTCGGATAATAATTTTTCCGGCATATTTTCATAGTGTTTTTTTAGATTAAGTAGTCGTTACGAAATAAGCTTTACAATTCAGCAAAAAATGTTTAAGTTTGTTTCTATGAATGAAGATGTTAAATTAAGTAAAAAATACGGATTGATACTACCAATTTTGTCTGAAAGACAAAGACGCATTTATTTATTTATTGAGGCAAGTCACTTTGGATATGGCGGAATTACAAAGGTTTCAAAATTGTCTGGTATGTCAAGAGTTGTTATTACTAAAGGGAAAAAAGAGTTTGAAGAAAATAAAGCACTACCTATTTTAGAGTCAAGGAAGCAGGGTGGTGGCAGAAAGAAGGCCATCAATAAGTATCCGGGGATTAGGGCAGAATTAAAAAATATAATTGAACCGCACACACGTGGAGAACCTGAATCGGCTCTTTTGTGGACAAGTAAAAGTTTACGAAAAATATCATTAGAATTAAAAGAAAAAGGTTATACAGTAAGTTATCGAGTAGTAGGCGAGATACTTAAATCCGAGGGTTTTAGTCTGCAAGCAAACAAAAAGACTGATGAAGGCAAGAGTCATCCCGACCGAAATCAACAGTTTTGTCATATTCATCAGAAAGTAATTGATTTTCAAACAGAAGGCAATCTTGTTATTTCAGTAGATGCAAAGAAAAAGGAACTAATAGGCAACTTTAAAAATAATGGAAAGGGGTGGCATCCGAAGGGAAAACCGGAGGAAACAAAAGTTTATGATTTCCCATCGGATTCAGAAGGGAAAGTAACCCCATACGGGGTATATGATATTGCAAACAATAAAGGATGGGTCAGTGTCGGTATAGATAAGGATACATCTGAATTTGCAGTACAATCTATACGGAATTGGTGGCATAAGATGGGCAAGTTTTATTACGAGAAACCTGCAAAGCTATTGATAACCGCAGATGGAGGAGGAAGCAATGGCTCACAGGTAAGGCTATGGAAAAAAGAAATTCAAAACCTTGCCAATGAAATTGATATGGAAATTTCTATATGCCATTTCCCATCTGGTACAAGCAAATGGAACAAGATAGAACATAAACTATTTTCTTATATTTCACTAAACTGGCGTGGTAAACCCCTTACAAGTTACGAAGTAGTTGTAAAGTTGATTGGCTCAACCAAAACAACAAAAGGTCTGAAGGTGTTCTCGGAACTTGATGAAAACACGTATGAAAAAGGGATTAAAGTGACGGATAAAGATTTTAAAAAAATAAATATAATCAAAGATGATTTTCACGGTGAATGGAATTATACGATACGGCCTCAATCAATATAATTGTAAACGTTATTCCGTAACGACCCCTTAAAATAAATAGCAAAAGCAAGGGAGCATATTCTGACACTATCAAAAAGTCAAAAAAATTGGATATTAAAAAACCGTAAAAAGTATTCATCTAAAAAAATTGCTGCAAAATTTAATATAACCGAGAAAGAGATAAATAAATTTTTAAGTGAAAATCCGGTAAAAAAAACACCGAGAATATTTTACCTTATTCTAATTTTAATTCCGGTCATATTTTTAGTTCTCTTGGAGCTTGGTTTAAGAATATTTAATTACGGAATTGATTACCGGCAATGGGTCCCCATTACGAAAAAGGAATATGTATTAAATCCTGAAATAGCCCGGAAATATTTTAGTGTTGTTCATAGTGTACCATATTCAATCCAAGATGTTTTTGATCAAAAGAAACAGAAAAATGCTTTTCGAGTTTTTGTACTTGGAGGCAGTTCGGCTGCCGGTTATCCTTATATGCCGCTCGGCTCTTTTTCCCGTTACTTAAAACAACGGCTGCAGCTTGTTTATCCCAATAATAAAATTGAAGTTATAAATATTGCTATGACGGCAGTAAACACTTATACCATACGTGATTTATTACCCGGTGTTCTTGAAGAAAAACCCGATTTAATTTTAATTTATGCAGGTCATAACGAATATTACGGTGCTCTCGGCGTCGGCTCAATGGAATCTCTAGGCCGTTCAAGAACAATAGTTAATTTATTATTATACTTAAAGCAATTTAGAACTTTCCAACTTATTTCGAATATAATAAAATCATCAATTGCATTTTTTTCAAAAAATAACGGATATAAAAGCGGAACTCTTATGTCGCGTATGGTAAAAGACAAAGAAATTCCGCTCGATTCCAAAATTTATGAAGAAGGTGTAAACCAATTTAAAGGCAATTTAAATGATATTTTGAATATGATAAAAAGCGCGAAAGTCCCGGTAATAATTGGAACATTAACGTGCAACTTAAAAGATCAAAAACCATTTGTTTCTGTGGAAAACGGAAAATTTCCCCCGGCAATTACAGTCTATAAAAAAGCTGAAAAAGATTACAAGGGGAAAAATTACGGCACTTCATTAAAACTTTTCAAAAAGGCAAAAGATCTTGATGCTTTGAGATTTAGAGCGCCATCGGAATTTAACTGGATTATATTAAAATTAAGTAAGAAATTTAATATCCCCGTTATTAAAATCGATTCCCTCTTTGCAGCAGATAGCCCACATGGAATTATCGGCAATAATCTTATAACAGATCATCTTCATCCTACTTTGCATGGGTATGAATTAATAGGCAGATTATTTTATAGGGAAATGGAAAAATTAAAATATTTACCACACGGTACAAAAATCAATTATCCCGATTCTTTACAGAATAAACTTACAATTAAAAATTTCTTATTCACACCTTTAGATTCGGTTATTGCTTTATATCGCATTAGAATATTGAAAAACGACTGGCCTTATATAAACAAAAAAAACAAAAAGTCTTTAACCCAATTAATTAAACCGCATAATTTAATTGACTCGACTGCTTTCGATTTTTTGATGAATGAATTCACATGGGAAAAATCACACCGGATTATTGCTCAATGGTATTTGAAACACAACAATTTAAATGAATTTCAAAAATATATGAATGTTCTGATTTCTCAGTATCCGGTTATAGTTGATTACTATGTTGATGCTGCGGCTGTTCTATTAAAAAATCATTGGTATGATGATGCTTATAAATATTTATTAAAAAAATATGAAATAACACCGGATGCTTTTTCTGCAAAATGGCTCGGAATTATAAATCTTTCACATAACAAATTGAACAATGCAATCAAGTATTTAAAAATAAGTATTAAAATGAAGCCGGATGATCCGCAGGTTCTATATAATTTGGCCGGAGCGTATGCTCTAAAAAAAGATTTTACCAAAGCGCTTAGTTTAATAAATGAAGCGCTTCGAATTGCTCCTGATTACAATGATGCCGTAAAATTTAAAAAAGAATTGGAAATTAAAACCAATCATTATTAAAACTTCTTGTCCAAAGGAGATAGTTGATATTTATTATCAAGGGAGCCGGGCAAAGGAGAAAATGAAAATTAATTTTTCAGATGTCTCAATAAATTATTCGCTGCTTATTCAAAACGTTATTTTATATTTTTTCAATTCTTTATCTAAACTTTTAGCTTCCGGTGAAACTTTATTTAACAATTCCCAAAAATTCTTTCCGTGATTTTTTTCAATTGTATGCGACAGCTCGTGTAATATTACATAATCGATTAATCGAGCGGGTAAAAGTATTAAATGAAGACTCAAATTAATATTATTTTTAGTTGAACAACTCCCCCATCTCGATTTGATGTTTTTTATAAACAATTTATTGTAACTAAAGCCGAATTTTTTTGCCAACTCGGCAACCTTCTCGGGGAAATATTCTTTTGCTTCAATCCTAAGTGTTTCGGTTATTCCCCATTTAATGCTTCGTTGAACATAGTCGGAATCAACATCAAAAGACGAAGGATACGAGATAATTGTTTTGTCTTGGGTAATTTTCACCAGTACATCTTTCTTGTCATATTTAATTATCTGCAGCTTATGTTTCCTTGTATTAAATGAAGTATATTCGTCAAATATTGTAACTTTCTTTTCAGACTCTTTCATTTTCTTTTGATGCTCTAAAATCCAGTCGGTTTTGTTTTTCACAACTTTAACAGCTTCTTTAAATGTAACGTAGCGGGGCACGGAAACAGTAACCCCTTTAAATGGTTTTATACTGATATTAATACGTTCAGCTTTTCGGCTTTTCCTAAACAAAATATTACCAACGGGTTTTATATTTATTATCTGATGTTTCATTATTTTAATTTCATCTTAATAACTTTAGGGGGTATAATAAAGTAAGCATGCTTTTCTTTATCAAATTTGTTTTCAAAAACATCTTTTATAATATTTTGAGCTTCGTATAGTTTCATTTGTTACTCATCTTAGATTTATTCCGAACTTATTTATTTCAACTTATTTTTCAAAAATTATCCACTTCCCAATATCCGCCTTTATCAGGCCCAATACGTTTTATGATACCTTGTTTTTTAAGGTTTGTTAGATGGTATTTTATTCCATCATCAGTTATTCCAATAGTTCTCGCCAATTCTTTCCTGGTTATTTTTGGATTTATTTTAATGAGTTCAAGTATTTTCTGGGTAGTTTTCTGGGTAGTTTTCTGGGTAGTTTTCTGACTACCTCTCACAGAAGACTTTTCAAATAAAATTATTGTAGAAAAGATGTCGCTATCAATAAATTCAACTTTAGCGCCCACGGAATAATGCGGCAAATATTTATAAACATTACGCATACCGGAACCGACTTCTTCGACGCGTCCCATTTGCAGCATCAGTTTACTGATGGTAGGATTTTTAGCAACCGGAGTAAAATGTTTCGGATCTAATTTCCCAAAAACTTTTGGATTGTTGGGATTTGTAAATTCGATCCTATTTTCAAAAATATTAATAAATGCCGGCGCCGGATTTAAATATTCACGATGAGCGATAATATTAGCAACAAGTTCACGGAATATTTTGCTGCGCAGATTAATTCGTGTAGTTCCTTCGAGATAAAAAGGGTCGTTTAAATGTTTTTCAATAAAGCTCATTAATAAATCATACGCATCAATAAGATTTGTCCTAACAGTTAAGCGATCGTCATAACGATCAATGTTTTGTTTTCTGAGTAATGCTTCAAATTTATATGCCGGTAAAACGGATTGGATTAATTTATCGGTTCCGAAGAGTAAAACTGCTGCTAAAGTATAACCGCTTTTGTTTTCTTCATCTTTTCTATAAAACCCTGCACGAGCTAGAAAATCTTTATTATCAAGCTCTGCCCAATGATGCTCCGAACTGTTTATCTTTATTAAATTTTTAGCTCTGGAAATTAAATCGGGGTTAAAATCGGAAAAAGAAATATTAGGAAAGACACGCTGTTCAGTATGATAATCTTGTTTACGGTTAACTATTTTTGCAATATCAACAGGCTGCGACACTTTATAATCACCGTCTTCGTTTCTTATATATATTTCATAATTGCATTTATGCACTTGCGGGCTTTCGGGAACAGTAATTGCTAAGATAGTTTTTTTATCAATTTCAAATTTTTCTGTATTCAGCGTAAACGGCGGTGATAGTTTTTGTTGGTTATTAGCAAGATTGGCAATATTCTTTTTTAATTTAGTTACGCTATTTTTATCAATGCCGATAATATTACCTTTATCATCGACGCCAAGAATTATTGTACCTCCCTTAGTATTAAGAAACGAACAAACCGTTTCGAATAAACTTGAAGGCAATTTATCCTTACTTGTTTTAAATTCCACGCGAATATTTTCGCCGTTTCTAATAATATTTTCTATTTCATCTATTTTCATTTGATAAAGCATTTCGACAAAATAACCTCGCTTGGATGCTCAAGGAGATTACTATGACTGATTGTGTTATCGTTAAAAAATTCAAAGTATTTTACATCTTTTAATGTTTTAACAAATCTATCCAGTAAATTCGCATTTGGCTTGTTTGTGAAAAATGTTAAATCAGTTTTGAAATTATTTTCAGTCATCTTTTATGTTTATTTTTTACCCTCATCCACGGGAAGTGTGGACTTCAAGAGGTGTAAGTTTTATCCTTTTAATTCATTAAAATAGTGAATTCTATATTTAAGCACATTAAAAAATCTTCTCGGTATGCCCTAACTTATTTTATGTTTATTAGAATTTTGTCTGCTGTTTTATTTAAAAATTATAAAAGAGAAATAAACTTATGACAAATATTTAAACTTTTGCAAATTAGATTTTCAATCGTAAAAAAAATTAAAAAAATATCTTTAAATATTCCTTGTTTCTACTTTTTAATTAAGATATATTAATAAAATAGATTCTAAAATCGTGATAGAAAATTGATAAACAAAATTTACCAAATATCAAAACAAGGAGTTAACAAATGAAAAAATTAATTATTCCATTATCTATGCTTCTTTATTTTGTTTTCGCTTTATCCATAAGTGCACAAAACACACAAAAAACAGATACCACACAAGAAAAACAAATTACACAAAAAGTGCAAAAAGATTCCATTGAGGGATATTGGAAAACAATCGATGATGTTACTCACAAACCTAAATCCGTTGTTAAAATTTGGATTGACCACAAAACAGGTAAACTTTTTGGTAAAATTGTAAAGTTATTTATTCAACCCGGCAAAAATCCAAACCCAGTTCTTGATAAAGGGAATAAAGATGACCCACGATACAATAAAAAAATTTTGGGTATGACAATTATAACCAATATGGTTAGAGATGGTAAAAAATGGAATGACGGAGAAATACTTGATCCTAAAAAGGGAAAAGTATACGATTGTAAACTTTGGGTAGAAGACGGCAAGCTTCAAGTACGAGGTTATATTTGGTTTTTTTACAGAACTCAAACTTGGCTAAGGTATAAAGGTAAAATATAGTTCATATTTCGAATTGGATTAAACCCGCCTAAAGGCGGGTTTTTTTCTTTTATTTTAAACTTTACTAATTTTGACTGAAAGCAATTAAAATAAATGGAAAGTTAATAAAAGAGCTGTAAAAGCTTATGAACAATGGGGAAAAAAGTTTAATGTGCCCGTAATTATTGTCTTTTTTATGTTTAATAAAAGTAAAACTATACGTATGTATATATTAGGAATATCCGCTTTTTATCACGATAGTGCTGCATGTCTTATTTGTGACGGAGAAATTATTGCCGCAGCTCAAGAAGAACGCTTCACACGGAAAAAACACGATTATCGATTTCCTACTAATGCCGTTAATTTTTGTTTAAATTTTTCGCATATCTCTATTGACAATATTGAAATAATCGCCTTTTACGATAAACCGTTTCTAAAATTTGAGCGCTTATTGGAAACCTACATAACATTTGCACCGGTTGGAATAAAATCTTTTATCAAAGCAATACCTATTTGGATAAAACAAAAACTTTGGCTTAAAGAACAAATAAAAAATGAGTTGGGATTTGAAGGGAAAATATTATTTCCCGAACATCATGAATCGCATGCCGCATCAGCATTTTTCGCTTCCCCTTTCGAAAGAGCCGCTATACTTACGGCAGACGGTGTCGGCGAATGGACAACATCGAGCTTTGGAGTAGGAATTAAAAATAAATTGAAAATTATTGCAGATATAAAATTTCCTCATTCGCTTGGATTACTATACTCTGCATTTACTTATTATACCGGCTTTAAAGTTAATTCGGGTGAATATAAAGTAATGGGATTGGCGCCTTACGGAGAGCCTAAATATGTTAACCTTATTTTTAACGAACTTGTCGATTTAAAAGACGACGGCTCTTTTAAAATGAATATGAAATATTTCAATTATGCAGCCGGGTTAACTATGACCAACAAAAAGTTTAATAGACTTTTCGGCGGACCTCCGCGCAAACCGGAATCTAAATTAACACAACGGGATATGGACTTAGCCAGATCGGTACAAGATATAACGGAAGAAATAATATTGAGAATGGCAAAACATATTAAGAAGGAAACAGACGAACAGTATCTTACTTTAGCCGGTGGTGTTGCACTTAACTGTGTTGTAAACGGTAAAATTTTACGGGAGAAAATTTTTGACGATATTTGGATACAACCGGCTGCCAGCGATGCCGGAGGAGCTTTGGGTGCGGCTTTATTTACTTGGTACCAATATTTAAATAATGATAGAGCTGCCGATGGTAAAAGTGATTTTCAAAAAGGTTCTTACCTTGGACCTGAATATTCCAATGATGAAATTTTGAAGTTTTTAAACGACAATAATATAAAATTTAAAAAATTAAAAGATGAAGATGTAACAAAAATTACAGCCAATTTGATTGCCGAAGAAAAGATAATCGGCTGGTTTCAAGGTAGAATGGAATTCGGACCTCGCGCATTAGGTTCACGTTCAATTATTGGAGATGCACGTTCTCCTAAAATGCAGAAAAAGATGAATCTCAAAATTAAATTCCGTGAAAGTTTTCGACCCTTTGCCCCATCGGTATTAGAAGAAAAAGTATCGGAATATTTCGAACTAAACAACGAAAGTCCGTATATGCTTTTAGTTGCCGATGTGAAAAAAGAACGGCGCAAAGAAATAACTGCCGAAGAAAAACAATTATTCGGAATTGATAAATTAAATGTTAAACGCTCCGATATTCCGGCTGTAACACATGTCGATTATTCTGCACGCATCCAAACGGTCAGCAAAAAAACAAATCCATTGTATTATAAATTAATAAAAGAATTCGGGACCAAATATGGAACCTATTTAATTGTTAATACATCTTTTAATGTGAGAGGCGAACCGATAGTTTGTACTCCTGAAGATGCATACAAATGTTTTATGCGTACGGAAATGGACTATTTGGTTATCGGCAATTTCCTTTTAAACAAAAAATATCAAAAACCGCTTGAAAACGATATAAATTGGAAGGAGGAATTTGAATTAGATTGAATACTTTATTAGATGAAATTAAAAATATAGACAGCAGTAAAAAGGAATTACGCAAATTCGGTTTAACTATCGGCGTAGTATTGTTAAGCATAGGACTTGCTCTTTTCATTTACATGAAAGCAACTTATATTTATTTTATATCCACCGGCTTTTTATCGGCAGCTTTAGGATTAGCTGTCCCGAAATTATTATTTCCCTTTCAAAAGGCTTGGATGACTTTTGCAGTTGTTCTCGGCTTTGTTTCAACAAGAGTGATACTTTTTGTTTTGTTTTACTTAATTATTACGCCCACTAAATTATTTTCAAAATTATTTGGTAAAGAATTTTTAAGTTTAAATATTAATAAACAAAAAAAAAGTTATTGGAATTATCGTAAAGAATCGGAATACAAAAAGATTGATACCGAAAGACAATTTTAAATTTTGTATTCATACAATAAATATTAATAATAGAAAAATAAAGTAATGAGTAAACTGTCGATCATATCGGAATTTTGGGATTTTCTCAAAGTAAGGAAAAAATGGTGGCTGCTTCCAATTATTATTTTCCTTGTTCTTTTGGGAGGCTTAATAATATTAACTCAAGGTTCTGCACTTGCACCTTTCATTTATGCTATTTTCTAACTTTTCC